>NZ_JAUOET010000012.1:0-128621 GCF_031932075.1 Shewanella sp. SP1S2-4 | reverse complement strand
GTCCGTGATGGTAACAACCTTTACTGCGAAGTGCCGATATCCTTCAGTAAAGCGGCCCTAGGCGGTGAGATTGAAGTGCCAACACTGGATGGTAAAGTCAGCCTGAAGATCCCAGCCGAAACGCAAACGGGCCGTATGTTCCGTTTACGTGGCAAAGGCGTCAAGTCGGTTCGCAGCCATGCGGTAGGTGACTTGCTCTGCAAAGTGGTTATGGAAACCCCAGTTAACTTAAACGATCGCCAAAAAGAACTGTTACGCGAATTTGAAGCCACCTTAACCGGTGAGTCAAAGAAGCACAGCCCAAAGGCTGAGGGCTTTTTCGATGGCGTGAAAAAGTTCTTTCAAGATCTGAATAGCTAACTTGGTCTAGTGGCGCAGCGGCTAGCTGCACACTAGAAGAAAAAAGCCCTGCAATGGTTAACCTTGCAGGGCTTTTTTATGTTTGATTGCATGCTCAAATTTCAAACTCTGTCCGCAGCAATAAATTAAGCACTGTCATTTCAGTGACTCGCCATGAACTCATCCCTGAGGGCTCGACGACGGCATCCATGCCGCCAACGGTCACTTCCATGACATTGCTTAACTCTTGTTAAGTCTTGCGTATATCTGATAGTCCGTAAAGTCCGAAGATTCAAACTTGAAGAATTAACGTAACAAATATGTCCGATCTTTCTGTGTATTCCTTAGATTCTGGTGTTATCAGTAAATTGTTCAGGCATGAAAGTTATGCCTGTCCGATTTTTCTGGCGGTCAACGCCAAGCGGCCCGCGGCTCAGATTTACGTTATAACCTAGAGTTATCACTGGAAGAAGCCGTTAAAGGCTTAACCAAAGAACTGCGGATTCCAACACTGGCGACTTGCGATCTGTGTGAAGGCAGCGGCGCTAAAAAAGGCACCTCTGCAACCACCTGTGGCACCTGTCATGGTCAAGGCCAAGTGCAAATGCGCCAAGGTTTCTTTGCGGTGCAACAGCCTTGTCCAACCTGTCATGGCCGCGGCAAGATCATCAAAGATCCTTGCACTAAGTGTCATGGCGATGGCCGTGTTGAAAAGAGCAAAACCTTATCGGTTAAGATCCCAGCCGGCGTTGATACGGGCGACCGTATTCGTTTAGCGGGTGAAGGCGAAGCGGGTGAGTTTGGCGCGCCAGCAGGGGATTTATACGTTCAGGTCAGTGTGCGTGAGCATGCGATTTTTGTCCGTGATGGCAACAACCTTTACTGCGAAGTGCCGATATCCTTCAGTAAAGCGGCCCTAGGCGGTGAGATTGAAGTGCCAACACTGGATGGTAAAGTCAGCCTGAAGATCCCAGCCGAAACGCAAACGGGTCGTATGTTCCGTTTACGTGGCAAAGGCGTCAAGTCGGTTCGCAGCCATGCGGTAGGCGACTTGCTCTGCAAAGTGGTTATGGAAACCCCAGTTAACTTAAACGATCGTCAAAAAGAACTGTTACGCGAATTTGAAGCCACCTTAACTGGTGAGTCAAAGAAGCACAGCCCAAAGGCTGAGGGCTTTTTCGATGGCGTGAAAAAGTTCTTTCAAGATCTGAATAGCTAACTTGATCGAGTGGCGCAGCGGCTAGCTGCGCACTAGAAGAAAAAAGCCCTGCAATGGTTAACCTTGCAGGGCTTTTTTATGTCACAAATCTAGTTTGAGATTTCGATTCTTTTTAAAAGAAAAGTCAAAGTCGTGGGGCTTCACCCCACAGCCGACCAAAAGGGGAAAAACGCCTGTTCCCCTTTTGGATATCCCCCGGCGTCCCCAACGGAGTTGAAAGCTCCTTGTGCTCATAGCCAAATTTGCTATCGCTTCCGAAGGATGCGTCCCTGCACCTGCGAAAGCTAGCTTGCCATCCATGGCAAGACTCACGCAATTTGTCTATTCACCCTGCGGCAACTCCGAGGGGATGGTGTATTCCTTAGATTCTGGTGTTATTGGTAAATCATTAAGGCATAAAAGTTATAGATTTTTAATTTTTTCGGTATTGCTCCCTATTCGTTGTTGATACTCTGTATCAGCATCCACTTTATCTTGTTCTGCTTGCTGTAAACGTTTAACTGCACTCTTACTGCCATAATACGAGCGGTCTTTATATTGTTTTTTTGCGATAGTCCTAGCATCTTTGTCTTGTTGCAAATCGCAAGAAAAGTGACTCTCATCAAGCCAATATAAAGCTTGCCTCTTACCGTTATATTCACTTTGCTCTGAGTGTATAAACCAGTACTGGTAACACTCTCCTGTTAGTTTTTGTAGATAGCCTCTAAAGCCACCACCAAGCAAATTACAAAGATGATCTCTAGCATGCTTGTTGCCATCAGATAGAATTAAAAGTAATTCATAAACCGGACTTCCGGTATTTGGTAGTGCGGCTTCAGGAGCGGTAAATAGTAAATTATTCATACTATTACCGAGAGGGAGTGAGCAGAGTAACATGCTGTTTGATTCGTTTTGTTGTTTTAGGAACTCAGATTCAAATTCACGATCTGCACAGGTATCCGTGTGCTGCTTAATTGAATTTTGAGAGTAAAGCTGCCTACTTTTTCTTCCTATCTTGAGAGTGGACTCAGATCTGGTTATTGATGTCGGATGCATTGTTTTGCGTGTTATTGGGTGTTTTTTATTAGCCATGTCAGTTCCTCTTTGGTTCACTGACCTCTTATTATTCACATATAGCTTTTTTGTTCAAAAACAAATAAACGGCTTATTTGTTATTCTAATAAAGAAATAATGGCTTTTTTTATGATTTCTTCTGCAGTGAGCCTTTGGTTAGATTGCTTTAAAACGACCTCCTTAGCTTTTGATCTGGGGTATCCAAGTGAGATTAGGGCATGAATGGCATCATTTTGAGTTTCTTTAAAATCGATTATCGATTTTGACTCATTTAAGTATTTCTTCTTCCACCTATAATAAGAGGTAATAAAGCTTTCTATATTAGCTTCAGTAAAATCAACTATCGGGCAGTCAGTTTCATTTTTTTCACATTTTCGTAGATAATCCAGAGCAAAATCCTGAAGATTAAATGAGGTACTAGATTTTATTGCGAACTGTTTATTGTGCTCTACTTGATAGTGAAACTCTTTAAAGTTTGAGCTACGGGCTTTTCTCATTGAATAATTACCCGCTCTTTTAACATGTCGCCCAAAAAACACCTCCTCTAACGATAATTTTCCCTCAGCTATCAAGTATAAGCTAAAGCATTTTGCTAGCATCATCATTACTTCTGGAGGAGGGTAGCTGCCATAGCTAATATCTTGAAGAAATATTTCTAAAGGATTGTATTGTCTAAAGTGTTTTTTATATGGAATTCTCCATTCTTCACGTTCTGCTATTTTATTGTATTGTTTTTCAAGAGTTTCAATTTCATTTAGCCCGATGGTTCTATCACTAGTATCAAAATCTTTCCCTCTATATTCTGGAGTAACTGCTGATAAATTAGCTAGTTTTTCGGAAAGTAACTCTGTAGTTGGCTCTTGAATTCTTTCATACATATTATTTAACCAATCAAATGTATTGAATAAATTAGGCCCAACTTCTGAATCATTTATCAATTGGAGTATTGTCGATTCTTCAATTAAATTTTCACTTTCAGCCCAATCTAAGTCTTCATAACATGAATTATCTATATCATTCATTTTTTAACCTATATGCTTTTGATTTTATAAAGCCAACCTGCTTAATGGTATAGCTAAGATAGAACGCCTGTTGTGAATATTAAGGAAAAATTTTTAAAATAAATTTCGGACACAGAAATGCTTTAAATATTTATAGTCATAGACTCTGTTTATAAAGATAGATAATTGAGCGTGAGCCATCAATTATAATCAATGGCTCCTTTGAGAGGTGTACTGGCCTAATCCATCATTTTTGCGCCACATTCCGGTACGCCTGTCGCAGGTGTCAGCGTTTTGAGGAGTGCAAAACGTAACAGGTGTGTAGATTGCTTTCTCATATTTTTGTTTTGTGACAATTTTATAAAGTGTCAAAATTGCCTGTCTTCCCATTTCATATGGATTTTGACCCACATTGACATGAGCAAGACCATCTTTCAGCATAGTTAACTGCTCTGGAGATGTATCGGTAATAATAATGACGATTTCTTTGTTATTAATTTTTTCTTGGTATGGAGCAATCATTTCACGATAGAGCGCATCATTATTTTGCGCCCAACCACCCACTGCGATAAAAGAGTCTGCCTTCACAGGCTTACCTTTCATCACTGACTCCATTTGTTTAACGGCTTGACTAAGTTGATCAAAATTAAACAAAGGTTCTCTAACTTCTGTCCAGCCTAAATCGCCATTAAGCAATTCACCAGGAGGAGCATCGTATTTTTTTCCTGATAAGGCGGAACGTACACCCATAAGTCTTAAATTCAGATTGGGAGAATCTGGCCGCCCAGAATGCATTATCAGAGTTCCCCCATTTGGCCGTAGTTTTTTTAATTGTTCACCCAATGATTTACCTAGTTCAAAATTGTCTGTGCCTATATAAGCGAAGCGTAAATTCTTAGGTTCTTCTTTGATAGAAGCATCAAAATCAGAGTCATAGGTAACAATTGGAATTCCGGCTTCTTTGGCTCTTTTTAGGCTATTTTCAACCAGGTATTTAGACTGCGTAACCGCGACAGCGATACCATCGATACCTTCATCAATCAGTTGATTTATTACCTGATCTTGCAATCTAACATTGCTAATTTCAGGTCCTCGATATATACATTCTACGCCTTCTATTTGAGCCGCTGCATCTATACAGCCATTTTTGCTTTGATCAAAAAAAATACTATAAAATTTAGGCACAACAGCAAATTTCAGCTCTTTTCCATAGGCAGAGGATATTGGTAATTGACTTAATGCAATAAGCAACAAAAATAATCTCACCACACTTCCTCCTAAAAAATAATCAGACAGCAACTTAACGCTTTACAATCGAATGTAGCAAAGGAATGGATTTAAAGATATGAGATACCTCCGTGTTATTGAACATTATTGTTCAGAATCAGTAGTCCACAATAGAATGGCGAACGGGTAGTTAGATATGAACTTTGTTCGTCAAGGGATCATCCAAGGGCGAAGGCCAACGGCCGTTTTGAGCGCGAGATAGGGATATCGAGCTGGCAATTTAACATGGACGTTTTTGATAGGACGAGCAGTACTCCTTGGTCGATTCTCTAATAAAAAATCAGGGGGTGAAGCCCCACGACGTTGATTTTGATTTCGATTCGAAAATCAAAACGAAGTTTGGAAATGGGGTATGCGTGAGCCACCAATGATGATCAATGGCTCTTTCGAGAGGTTATTCTTCTGGAACAGTAAATGCGGCTTCGGCTTTCTCTAACTCTTGCTCGGTTTTAAGCTGAAACGCTTGCTGCTTTTTAAGCTTGGCTTCTTCTTCAAGTGCGGCTTCTCTTTGTTTAAATTCGTGTCTCTCTGGTTTAGTCAGAAACTTAAACGCGAGCTTGTTGCCCAGTACGTAGGCGACCACGTCTTCACCTTTTGTGCGGCGTTCATCGACGCGTTGTGAAAAACGGGCGTTATCGCGGGCTTTACGTTCTTCGGCATTTAACTTACTCATAATCTGTTCTCCTCATTTAGTTAATCACGGTAGTGTTCCACTACGTTCAGTTAAACAAATGAGTTGTGTTGCACATTCATAAAGCTGATTGGGCGGGATTCTACCATAAGCGCTCACGAAAGCTGTGGGATTAAAATCTACCATCCCATCACCTGTGTTAACTTTGCGCACATAAGAAAGATGCGGCTGGAATCTCTTTTAAGATACACCACGAACACCTAAGCGACAGGAATACATCTATTCCTGCGAACTGGCCATTAGATATGGACCTTGTCGGCAAGGGAGATCCAAGAGCGGATTACAGTTGAGCCCCTCTTGGTCGACTCTTGATTTAACATCAGGGGGTGAAGCCCCACGACCTTGATGTCGATTTTGATTTGATATTCGGTTTAGAAATTCAAACGAAGTTTAAAACTAGACTTTCTTAACGGCGTAACGTAAATGCCGTAACTGTATTGTTGCAAACAGCATCGTTGCAAACCATATCGTCGCAAAGAGTACCGTTGCAAACCGTACCGTCGCAAACAGTATCGTTGCAAACTGGCCAAGGCTTGCGTAAAAGCCGAAACAACATTGGTATTCACTGCCAACTCTCAGTAAACTTTCGCTCCCATGTTTTGATCCGGTGCTGTGATGACCTTTCCCGAGCTTTCTTCTTCCCCTGAGTCGTTAACTTTTGCTGAGCTTGGCTTAAATTCGGCGTTACTTAAGGCTTTGCCTGCAAGTCTTAAACATCCGACAAAGGTGCAGCAATTGGCGATTCCGGCCATTCTTGCGGGACGGGATTTGTTAGCCTTAGCACAAACCGGTAGCGGGAAAACCTTAGCTTTTGGTTTGCCACTTCTACAACAACTTTTGTTGCAACAGCAAACACAGTTGCAGGGTGTCAAGTCGGTGCAGGCCCTAAATGCGCTGGCTTTAGTGCTGGTGCCTACGCGGGAATTAGCGCTGCAAGTGACTGAAGCGTTGCAAGCGGTGGCAAGTCAGTTATCGGCTTCGTTGAACATTCAACTTCTGTGTGGCGGCGTCCCCTTGGAAGACCAATTAGTAGAACTCACTGCCAAGCCGCAGGTGTTAGTGGCAACCCCTGGGCGTTTACTGGATTTATGCAAACAGTCCCACGTCAGCCTTGATTCGATAAAACATCTTGTGCTGGATGAAGCTGACCGTCTGTTGGAAATGGGTTTTTGGCCTGATGTGCAAAAGCTGATGGCGTTCATGCCTAAACTTAAGCAAACCTCGTTGTTTTCTGCCACCTTGCCCGAGGCGTTGGATACATTGGCGGGCAAGCTGCTGGTGAATGAGCCGCTACGGGTCGAAGCCCACAAGGTGAATTCCGTTGCTGGTGAAATCGAAGAACAACTCTATTTAGTCAACAAGGGCAGTAAAGCGCAGGTATTGATTGCGCTGTTAAAACAATATCAATGGCCACAGGTGCTGGTGTTTATCAGCGCCCGTGATGATGCCGATGCCGTCGCTAAACGGCTCGCCAAAGCGGGGATGAAAGTCGCCGCGCTGCACGGTGAAAAAGATCAAAGCGTGCGCAGCCAAACCTTGGCCGACTTTAAAGCCAATCGCATTCAAGTATTAGTGGCGACTGACTTGATGGCGCGCGGCATTCATGTCGATGCCTTGCCTGTGGTCATCAATTTGGATTTGCCCATGAGTGCGCCTGTGTACGTGCACCGCATTGGCCGCACCGCCCGCGCTGGCGAAAAAGGGCTGGCGATTTCCCTCGTGTGCCACGGTGAAATGGCTACTTTAACGGCGATCCGCAGTTTAACTGCGCGGGAGTTACCGCTGGCATTATTGGCTGACTTTCCGGTAACGGATAAGCCGAGTGAAAATACCAGTGATGGCACCGCAGATAGCAAGGTTGAGCGTAAGCGACCACCACGTGATAAACAGGCGAATCGCCGTAGCATCAATAAGCACAGCGCCAAAGAGTTTAAAGGTAAGCGCTGAGCTTGAGGCTATTCATTATGAAGCTAGAGTAGAGTCATTGTGAAACTGGAGTGACGCAATCCTGAAACAAGAGTGAAGCCATCCTCAAGCAAAGAGTGAAGCTATCCATAGCGTTCAAGCTTGGCGTGCTGCTATCACTAAACCGATAACAGAATAAAGCGCATTGGCTGCTGTTAACGCTTTCGCTCTGGGTGTAACTTAGTGACTTATTTACATATAAGGGAGCCAAGTTATGGCATCGACATTGGCGTTAAGCAAAGCACTTCATAAAGTGGTGAATAACGGTTTAACGACTGAGCACTTTGTACTTAGGCCATTCCAGCGAGCGGATCTTGAGGCTTTTACCGCCTATCGAGCCGACCCTAAGGTCGCCCAATATCAAAGCTGGACGGATTACCGCTATAGCGATGCAGTCGCGCTGTTCGACAATATGGATTACGCACAATTTGGTGCGGCGGATACGTGGTTTCAACTTGCGATTGTCACTGCCGCGTCGGGAGCAACACCGACCGCGCTCGTTGGCGATCTGGCGCTGCACTTTATTGATGAGCAGCAGGTAGAAATCGGTTTTACGATTGCGCCTGAGCATCAAGGTAAACATGTCGCTTTTGAGGCCGTCAGCGCATTGCTGGATTACCTCTTTATTGAATTACATAAGCATCGCGTTATTGCGATCACAGACGCACAAAATCTTGCCAGCTGTCGCTTACTCGAAAAACTCCACTTTAGGCGCGAAGCCCATTATGTGAAAAACATCTTCTTTAAGGGCGCGTGGGGCGATGAGTATCTCTACGCCTTGTTGAAAGAAGAGTATTAATAAACCAAGGCAAAAACAAAACCGCATAAAAGAATAACAGCACAAAGGTAGCTAATGCGTTTTTCATTTCGGGTAAATTGACTAAGCCTTGGATCATCTTGTGTAGAGAGAAAGCCATGTTGTAGTGACTCGTGAATGTAGGCACTTCTGGCTGTTCTGAGCCGGGTTTTCATCGGATTCGCCGAAGCTTTATGCCATTCTTCTGGATAATACTTTTCAACGTGACGCTGGATTTTAGCAAAATTTTTAAATTGAACGACTAACAGAATAGTTATACATAGGTTCGCGATTACGATGAAATACATGATGGTAAAGAGTTTATTTAATAAAGACAGATAGCTAACTTAATCTAATACAGGCTCAAAAATCTAGCCGTAACGGTTTAGGTCGTTAAAGTCTGACTTTTGCATGAGCCATATATGAGACATTGACCTGCGGGTTTAGCTGTTGGTTTAGAGTATGAAGCCAAGCACAATGCCCAATCCCATTTGGCTTATCTTGTCTATCTCAGTAAAATCTTTCCATTAGTTGAGCCCGTGTTGGCTCAAAGAACTTCACGCCCGTCAGGGGATGTAAGGAATGCCAGATGAAATCAATGCGTTTAGGCTTAGTGGGTTTGGCGGTCGTGCTCGGATTATCGGCCTGCGCGACCACGCAATCGCCAACGGGACGAGGGCAGACCTTGCTCTTTTCAGCGGCGCAGATGCAGCAGATGGGTGATGCTTCTTTTGAAGAGATGAAAAAGCAGCAAAAGGTGAGTAGCGATAAAAAGCTGACGCAATACGTGAATTGTGTCGCTAATCGGGTGACGGCAGTGCTGCCGGATCAAACCCAGCGCTGGGATGTCGTCTTGTTTGACTCTGAACAAGTTAACGCCTTTGCACTGCCGGGCGGCCACATTGGTGTCTATAGCGGCTTACTTAAGGTCGCCAATGGTCCTGATCAGCTTGCCACTGTGCTCGGTCACGAAGTGGCGCACGTATTGGCGCAACATGGTAACGAGCAGGTTTCTCGCGGACAGTTAACGGGCGTCGGTATGCAAATAGCCGATGCGGCGTTGGGGGCGAGTGGTGTGTCGAATCGCGACTTATATATGTCGGCGTTAGGACTCGGTGCTCAGGTTGGGGTGATTCTGCCCTTTGGCCGCGCTCAAGAGAGCGAAGCCGACATCATGGGTTTAGAGTTGATGGCGCGGGCCGGTTTTGATCCGGCGCAAAGCGTGGCGTTATGGCAGAACATGTCGAAGGCGGGCGGCAGTCAGGGGCCAGAATTATTATCGACCCATCCTTCGAACAGTAACCGTATCGCTCAGTTGCAACAACTGCAAGGGCAGATGCAGCCACTCTATGTCAGTGCTAAAACCCAAGTGAAGAATCAATGTGTGGCGCCGAAATAAGCTGCACGCTGCATAGCGAAGTGCCACTTAGCTGAGTGTTAGCAGTTGTTTTCTGGCCGATATGCGTCCTTAGCCTATTTACGCTTTTGGATAAATACGCAATAAGTGTGTAAAAAAGCCGCCTTAGTTAAATAAGCAGTCAGTTTATCAGCATAGGTCGCGGAACTATGGTAAACTGGCGCGCAAAATTCCACTGATAAATTGAGAGTCGTTAATTATGTCTGATAAATTCAGTACTGTTGAACAGCAAGCAAGCTACGGTGTAGGCCGTCAAATGGGTGAGCAACTGGCCGCCAATTCTTTTGATGGTGTGGATATTCCAGCCGTTCAAGCGGGTTTAGCCGATGCGTTTGCCGGTTTAGAAAGTGCTGTGTCTATGCAAGATCTGCAAGTTGCGTTCACTGAAATTAGCGGTCGTATTCAAGCTGCTCAAGAGCAAGCTGCTGCAGCTGCGTCTGCTGAAGGCGATGCGTTCTTAGCTGAAAATGCTAAGCGTGATGGCGTGACTGTGACTGACTCTGGTCTGCAGTTCGAAGTATTAGTCCAAGGTGACGGTGCTACTCCAACTTACGAAGATACAGTGCGTACTCACTACCATGGTTCTTTCATCAATGGTGATGTGTTCGATAGCTCTGTAGTTCGTGGCCAACCAGCTGAGTTCCCAGTATCTGGCGTTATCGCTGGCTGGACTGAAGCACTGCAACTGATGCCAGTAGGCACTAAGTTGAAATTATTTGTTCCACATCACCTAGCTTACGGTGAGCGTGGCGCGGGGGCATCGATTCCTCCTTATTCAACTTTGGTATTCGAAGTTGAATTATTAGATATCATCTAATATTGATAAAACGCCTAAGCCTGTCTTAGGCGTTTTCTTATGGAAGACAAAGAAAGATTGAGGAGATTGAAATGAGTGGACAAGTGAGAGTGGCAATCGTCGGTGCCGGTGGTCGTATGGGACGCACTCTTATTGAAGCGGCTTACAATCACGACCATATATTGCTGGGTGCCGCTATTGAGCGCGCTGGCTCTAGTTTAGTAGGCGTGGATGCGGGTGAGCTAGCTGGTGTGGGTAAATTAAAGGTCATGATCATGGATTCGCTGGATTACGCGACCGATGATTTTGATGTTTTGATTGATTTCACTGCGCCAGACGCCAGTATTGTCCATTTAGATTGGTGTGTGCGCCATAAGAAAGCCATGGTGATCGGCACAACCGGTTTCAATCATGCTCAAAAAGAACAGATCAATGCCTTTGCCGAGCAAACGCCGGTAGTGATGGCGCCGAATATGTCTGTGGGTGTCAACCTGATGTGGAAATTACTCGAACTGGCTGCCGAAGTCATGGGTGATTACACAGATATCGAAATTATCGAAGGTCACCACAGACACAAAAAAGATGCGCCGTCGGGTACAGCCCTGAAAATGGGTGAAGTGATTGCTAAGACCTTAGGTCGCGATCTTGAGAAATGTGCCGTGTATGGCCGCGAAGGGATCACGGGTGAACGTGACCGTGAAACCATAGGTTTTGCGACCATTCGTGCCGGTGATTTAGTCGGTGAACACACTGCCATGTTTGCCGATATCGGTGAGCGTTTAGAGATCACTCATAAAGCTTCGAGTCGTATGACCTTTGCTAACGGCGCTATGCGCGCCGCCCACTGGCTAGTGGAGCAAAAACCGGGCTTGTATGATATGCAGCAGGTTTTAGGTTTGCATTAATATTAAAAACGCCGATATGGCGTTTTTTTTTGCACCCAGATACCAATGGGTGGACGGTTTCACGTTTTTCCTGTAAACTCGTCGGAATTTGTCAAAATTTCGTAAATTAGCGGAAATTGGTATCTTAACATAACACAAAAAACATTATATTTCAGTGGCTTGGCTCTTTATGGAGGTCGCGTTGACAAAGTCTGCCTTACTCGTACTCGAAGATGGAACTGTATTCTCTGGCACAGCAATTGGTGCCGATGGTCTCTCTGTTGGTGAAGTTGTTTTTAACACTTCCATGACAGGTTACCAAGAAATTTTAACTGATCCATCCTACTCACGCCAGATTGTAACATTAACCTACCCACACATAGGCAACACTGGTACCAATGATGAAGATGTTGAATCCGATGGGGTTCACGCTTGTGGTCTTATCATTCGTGATCTTCCGCTCATCGCAAGTAGTTTCCGCAATCAACAAAGCTTAAGTGATTATCTCAAAGCGAACAATGTCGTTGGCATAGCAGATATAGATACCCGCAAGTTAACTCGTATTCTTCGTGAAAAAGGTGCACAAGCCGGTTGTATTATGGCAGGTGCAGACTTAGACGAAGCAAAAGCGCTCGCCGCTGCCAAAGCCTTCCCCGGTTTAAAAGGCATGGATCTCGCTAAAGAAGTCACAACTAAAGCTGCCTATACATGGCGCAAAGGTAGTTGGCGTTTAGTGGGCGGTTTACCTGCAGATACGCCAGCAAATGAGCTTAAATACAAAGTAGTAGCCTACGACTACGGCGTTAAGCAAAACATTCTGCGTATGTTAGTGGACCGCGGTTGCGACGTCACTGTTGTGCCAGCTAAAACCTCTGCCGCCGACGTGCTGGCGATGAATCCTGATGGTGTGTTCCTTTCGAACGGCCCTGGCGATCCAGAGCCATGCGATTACGCAATTGAAGCAATTCAACAGATCCTGAAAACTGACACACCGATTTTCGGTATCTGTTTAGGTCATCAGTTGTTGGCTCTGGCCTCAGGTGCAAAAACCTTAAAGATGAAGTTTGGTCACCATGGTGCAAACCACCCAGTGAGCAACATCGAGAAAGGTAACGTGATGATCACCAGCCAAAACCACGGTTTTGCTGCCGATGAAACCACGCTACCCGCCAACATTAAGGTGACGCATAAGTCGCTGTTTGATGGTTCACTGCAAGGTATCCATTTTACGGACAAACCTGCGTTCAGCTTCCAAGGTCACCCTGAAGCGAGCCCAGGCCCGAACGATGCCGCCCCGCTGTTCGATCACTTTATCGAGCTTATTGAACACTATCGTCTTGTAACGAAAAGTCAGAACGCCAAGTAGTACGCTAGCTAGGAGAAGAGAGAAGCAATGCCAAAACGTACAGATATAAAGAGTATTCTTATCCTAGGCGCCGGCCCAATCGTGATTGGTCAGGCATGTGAATTTGACTATTCTGGCGCACAAGCGTGTAAAGCGCTGCGTGAAGAAGGCTACCGTGTCATTCTGGTGAACTCTAACCCTGCCACCATTATGACTGACCCAGAAATGGCCGATGCCACTTATATCGAGCCGATCCACTGGGAAGTGGTCCGTAATATTATTGCTAAAGAACGCCCTGATGCGATTCTGCCAACCATGGGCGGCCAAACCGCACTGAACTGCGCATTAGAACTTGAAGCCAAAGGCGTACTGAAAGAATTTAACGTCGAGATGATTGGCGCGACTGCCGATGCCATCGATAAAGCTGAAGACCGTAGCCGCTTTGATAAAGCGATGAAAAGTATCGGTCTTGACTGTCCACGTGCGGGCATTGCCCACAACATGGAAGAAGCTTACGGCGTACTCGATCAAGTGGGTTTCCCTTGTATTATCCGTCCATCCTTTACTATGGGTGGCTCGGGCGGCGGTATCGCCTACAACAAGGAAGAGTTCGAAGAGATCTGTTCACAGGGCTTAGAGTTATCGCCAACAAGTGAACTGCTGATCGACGAATCACTGATCGGTTGGAAAGAATACGAGATGGAAGTGGTACGTGACCGCAACGATAACTGCATTATCGTCTGTGCCATCGAAAACTTCGATCCTATGGGTGTACACACTGGCGACTCTATTACCGTTGCGCCAGCGCAAACCCTGACTGACAAAGAATACCAAATCATGCGTAACGCCTCTATGGCCGTACTGCGTGAGATTGGTGTTGAGACAGGCGGTTCGAACGTACAGTTTGGTATCAACCCGAAAGATGGCCGTATGGTTATCATCGAGATGAACCCACGTGTATCGCGCTCTTCAGCATTGGCATCAAAGGCAACGGGTTTCCCGATTGCGAAAATCGCCGCTAAGTTAGCGGTCGGTTTTACCCTTGATGAGCTGATGAACGATATCACTGGCGGTCGCACGCCAGCGTCATTCGAGCCTGCTATCGATTACGTTGTGACTAAAGTGCCACGCTTTAACTTTGAAAAGTTTGCTGGCGCCAATGATCGCTTAACTACACAGATGAAGTCTGTGGGTGAAGTGATGGCGATTGGCCGTACTTTCCAAGAGTCACTGCAAAAAGCCTTACGTGGTTTAGAGGTTAGCCGTAACGGTTTAGACCCTATCACAGATATGGCAAAACCGGAGGCAATGCAACGTATTCGCCATGAGCTGAAAGAGCCAGGTTGCGACCGTATTTGGTACATAGCCGATGCGATGCGTGCGGGGCTGAGCTTAGATGAAATCTTTAAGTTGACCAATATCGACCCTTGGTTCCTCGTACAAATCGAAGAGCTTATCAAGCTTGAAGGTGTGGTTGCTGAAGTTGGGCTGGCTGGTCTGGATCATGACTTACTGCGCAAACTGAAACGTAAAGGCTTTGCTGATGCGCGTCTGGCCGATGTATTAGGCGTGAACGAAGCCGAAGTGCGTAAGCTGCGTGACAAGTTTGACCTGCACCCTGTCTATAAGCGTGTGGATACCTGTGCGGCTGAGTTTGCAACAGACACAGCTTACATGTACTCAACGTACGAAGAAGAATGTGAAGCTAACCCATCGACCCGTGACAAAATCATGGTGTTAGGTGGCGGGCCAAACCGTATTGGTCAAGGTATCGAGTTCGATTATTGCTGTGTACACGCGGCGTTAGCGCTACGTGAAGACGGTTATGAAACCATCATGGTGAACTGTAACCCTGAAACCGTTTCAACCGACTACGACACTTCAGACCGTCTGTACTTCGAACCAGTCACACTGGAAGACGTATTAGAAATCGTCCGCATCGAGAAGCCAAAAGGCGTTATCGTGCAGTACGGTGGTCAAACACCATTGAAATTGGCCCGAGCCTTAGAAGCCGCTGGCGTACCTGTCATTGGTACTAGCCCAGATGCAATTGACCGCGCCGAAGACCGTGAGCGTTTCCAACAAGCGATTCAACGCTTAGAGATGAAGCAGCCTGAAAACGATACCGTGACTACGGTTGAAGGTGCTGTGATTGCCGCTGAGCGTATCGGTTATCCGCTAGTTGTGCGTCCATCCTATGTACTGGGCGGCCGCGCGATGGAAATCGTCTACGACAAGCAAGATTTGCTACGTTACTTCAACGAAGCCGTGAGCGTATCGAACGCGTCGCCAGTATTGCTCGATCGTTTCTTAGATGATGCGATTGAAGTGGATATCGACGCAGTATGTGACGGTGAAATCGTGGTGATTGGCGCGATTATGGAGCATATCGAACAAGCGGGTGTTCACTCAGGTGACTCAGGTTGTTCGCTGCCGCCATACACGCTAAGCCAAGAAATCCAAGATCGCATGCGCGTTCAAGTCGGCAAGTTGGCGATGGAACTCGGTGTTGTCGGCCTGATGAACGTACAGTTTGCCGTGAAAGATAACGAAATCTATATGATTGAAGTTAACCCACGTGCTGCCCGTACTGTGCCATTCGTGTCTAAAGCGACCGGTGTGCCTTTGGCTAAGATTGCCGCGCGCGTGATGGCGGGTCAAAGCTTAACGTCGCAAAACTTCACTAAAGAAGTGATCCCACCTTTCTACTCAGTGAAAGAAGTGGTGTTGCCCTTTAACAAGTTCCCGGGTGTTGACCCACTGTTAGGCCCAGAAATGCGCTCTACCGGTGAAGTCATGGGCGTGGGTGATACGTTCGCCGAAGCCTATGCCAAGGCGCAGTTAGGGGCCACTTCTGAAGTGCCTAAGTCGGGTCGTGCATTATTGTCTGTGCGTAACAGCGATAAGAAACGCGTTGCCGATTTAGCGGCTAAGTTAATCGAGCTCGGTTACCAAATCGATGCCACTCACGGTACTGCGATTATCCTTGGCGAAGCGGGTATCAACCCACGTCTAGTGAACAAGGTACACGAAGGTCGTCCACACATTCTCGATCGCATCAAGAATGGTGAATACACTTATATCGTGAACACTACCGAAGGTCGCCAAGCGATTGAAGATTCTCGTCAATTGCGCCGCGGTGCACTGCGTTACAAAGTTAACTACACGACGACCATGAACGCTGCATTCGCCACGTGTATGGCCCATGCCGCTGATGACCGTACTAACGTGACGTCAGTACAAGAACTGCATTTACGCGTACTGGCTAAATAAGCCACAGCGTTAATGCCGTGAATTAGAGGGCCGCATAACTTAGGTTATGCGGCCTTATTATTTAGGCCCGTGTCTGTTTTTCTAAGTTAATGAGTCTGTTTTATCGAATTATTGGGTCTATTTTATTTAGCCTGTTTTATTGAGTTGTGCAGTTTGTTTTGAGTATGACTTCACTCATTTTATTGCCCATTTAGGTTGCCTGAAAACTATGTCTGCTCCTGCCGATAGCCCTGCCAAAGTTGATACTTTTATTGCGCCGCCTTGCCTCGGGCAAATACGCGTGCTTTATCAAGATAGCGACATTCTGCTGATTGATAAGCCGAGCGGATTATTGAGTCTGTCGGGGAAGAATCCGCTCAATCTCGATTCAGTGCATTATCGCTTAGTGCAGGATTTTCCGACGGCCACTTTGCTGCACAGACTTGATTTTGGCACTTCGGGCATCATGCTGGTGGCGCTGAATAAAAGCGTGAATGGCTTGCTGACCAAGCAGTTTCAGGCGCGCACGGTCGAGAAGCGTTATACCGCCTTGCTGCACGGACATATCGCCGCTGACAGCGGGGTGATTAATCTGCCGATCGCTAAAGATTGTGACCATTTCCCACTACAAAAGATTTGCCACAGCACAGGTAAACCTGCGATCAGCGAATATCGGGTGCTGGAACGGTTAACCGACCCTTTCGCCACGCGGGTCGAATTTACTCCGGTTTCTGGCCGAACCCATCAACTGCGGATCCACAGTCAGCAATTTGGTCACTCAATTCTGGGGTGCGATCTCTATGGTGGCGTAGGTGAGAGTGTGGCTGATAACGCTGCTGCACCTGAACCAGACATCACTAAGATGACGAATAACAGCAGATTAATGCTGCATGCGACCCGCTTAGCGTTTGATCATCCTATCACGGGTGAGCGTATCGACTGGATTTGCGAGTGTCCTTTCTAAGAGTTTGCTAAAGAGTGATAGAGTTTTGCACTTAGCACTTAGAAATCAAAACTTAGCACTTAAAACGTAGAACGTAGCGCAATAGGTTTAGTTGCCCAGCCCGATACGTTCGGTCTGCATTGGCGGCGCATCGTTGGGGAGCCAAGTATGGTAAATCGTTGCGAAGGTGCCATCCGCTTTTATCGCTTCTAGGGCGCTTTTCCACTGCTCGATCACATCATTGGGTGTGCCTTGTGAGAAGGCAATGTAGAGATGATTAGCGCTAATCGTGAAGAGGGACTCTACATCATCAATACTGGCGCCAGCATCCGACAAAATACTTGGCGCAGTGAGATTGGCATTACACCAAAGATCGATGCGGTGCTTCATCAATTGTTTCGCACTTAACAAGGGCGTTGATGAGGCGGCGACATTGGTAAAGCCGTGTTCGGTAAGCAAGCGCTCCTCCACTGAGGCACGATAGACGCCAATCGCCTTCGCCGTTTTAGCATCTTCTATCGAGGTAATTTTTATGCCGCTATTTTTTAAGGCATAAAAATTGGTCGTGCCGACAGCAACGGGTCCTATCATAGTAAACATCTGTTCCCTTTCAGCCGTGCGCGTCATTGTGAACAACACAGTATTGGGCTGCTCGGTCAGCATTTTCCAGCCGCGAGCCCAAGGTACGACTTTAATTGGATCTGGGTTCTTGATGCGTTTTTGAATTTCTTCTACGACTTGCACCGCTAAACCAGCAGGTTTGCCATCGATAGAGAAACTGATCGGTGACCATTCTTCTGTATAGATGTTTAGCGGCTGTGCGCGCAGGGGGAAAGCGCCGCAGAAGATAAGTGATAGCAAAAAGCTTGTGACTAGTTTCATTAATAACCCTAAAAATTAGAATGTTATAATTGAGTCTCACTGCTTGCTCTTGAAACGATTAAAGATGAACGCTGTGTTCAAATCAAGTATAGCTAGGGGTTCATTTTCTAAGAGTAAATTTAATATACCGTTTTGAACGATAAAAAAAGAGCGCGAGTATGGCGCTCTTAGGTGGGTATTTCTATCAATGCAGACTTAAAGCATGTTCGAGAAACATCAGGCTCGATAAACGTCACGCATCAGATTATCAATGCAGTGGACAACACGCATACTGGCGTCTTCCATTGAGTGCAGTTGTTTAACCATTTCAGGCAGATTACCTTTTTGCCTGGCATTGAGTGCGGCTTTACCCGCTTCGTGCACCGCTTTATGTGGTGCATCTAAGGCTTTGAAGTTACTCAAATGCTGATAATTCTCAGCCCCAAACCCTTTGAAATACCATTGTCCGAGACGGCACTCAGTGTGCGAGTTTACACTGTGATTATGCTGTGGTTTTTCAATTAATTGATAAACGCTGCTTTTCCAGACCGCGTGGTCGAGCTTAGTGGTATTTAAGAATGACGCGGTAGCAGCGTTATGGATAACCTGCTGCATTTGCTTTGAACGATTCAGTACATCCTCGACCACTTGGCCGATTTGGGTAGAAGAGCTGGCCACGTCAATAGCGCTACTTTGATTGTTATGGACAATTTCTTTAATTTCAGCCGCTTGGATAACGATTTGTTTTACGAGTTTTTCAATGTGGCTACTGGCTTCGTGGGCTTTACTGGCAAGCTGGCGTACTTCATCGGCAACCACAGCAAAACCGCGTCCCGCTTCGCCTGCGCGAGCGGCTTCAATGGCGGCATTCAATGCCAGCAAGTTTGTTTGTTCTGAGATGCCTTGAATCGCGGCGACAAATTGGTTAATTGAAGAGGTCGTCGCATCTAGCTCAGTAACGGCTTTCATGCTGCTTGACGCTTGCTCATTAATATAAGTCGCCCTAGTGCCTAAACTTGCCACGGCGATGCGTGTTTGATCAAAAATCTTATCGAGCTCTGACAGTGAATCTTGTTCAGCGGTAAGTAATTCGGCGCTGTTGGCTAAGCCTTCGCGCACCGCATTGAGCATGTCTCCACCTTGGTTTTGGCAGGCAATGACCTCAGTGTAGTGATCGGCATTTTGCCGTGATTGCTGCTGCATAGTCTCATTTTCACGGATCATGCCACGCAGTTCATCGATTTCATTTTGGCGTTGTTGTTCTAATTGGATAAGCCGCTCTTTAAGCGCCTTATTTTCAGCTTTGAGCTGGGAATTAAACCACATAAAAAAAACCTCTAACGTCGCAAGGACTATGGCTATTGCTTATCGATTTACAGTGACTGGGCTCAGCGGTAAATATTGCAATGTTAATAAAAAGTAAAACCATTTGGGTGTTGAAATATTAACTGATCCTTGCGCTTTATTCTTAATTTTTTTAGGGTTTTTGTCGCTTTAATGCGTTGGCGCAAATTAACCCTATTTTTTGAATGAAAAGTGAACCAAGCTAACATTGAAAACTGGGTCAAGTCAGCTGGTTCACTTTGAGGTTTTATCGCTATTGATTAGCGCTATGAAGGCTTTATTGCATGCCTATGGCATGGGTAAGTCGAGCACCATAGTCGCAATGCTGAAATAAACCAGCACGCCTATGATATCGGCGATGGAGGTGATGAGTGGCGCACTCGCCGCAGCAGGATCCATCTTTAACTTGCTCAGTAAGAAGGGCAATGACATACCAATCAAGCTGCCAATAATCACCACAATTTGCATAGTGAGCGCGACAACCAGCGCGATTTCAGGCCCACCGCGCCAGAAGCCGAGCAGTGATACGGCGGCCGCCATGCTGGCACCTAATAATCCGGCGACAAATAACTCACGGCCTAACATAGATAGCCAGTCCTTGAGTACCACTTCTCCCGTGGCTAACCCGCGTACCATTAAGGTCGCCGATTGTGATCCCGCATTACCGCCGCTATCGATCAGTAGTGGCAGGAAGAAGACCAAGGAAACATAACTGGCAATCGTGTCTTCGAAGAAGGCGATACCGGCCCCTGAGAAGATATTGCCAAACACCAAAATCACCAGCCAAACCACGCGCTTGCGGTAAAGCAAACCTATGCTAGCGGTCTTGAGGTTATGGTCGATATTGCCTATGGCCGCGGTTTTTGTGAACTCAAGATCCGCCTGTGAGCTGGCAATATCCATGGCATCATCATAGGTGACGATACCGACGAGCTGGCCTTTCCCATTGACTACTGGCAGCGCCATTAAGTCGTAATGGGCGATCATCTGCACCGCTTCTTCGCGAAAGGCATTGGCATCAAGGGCGACGGGATCGGGCTTCATAAAATCGACCACTCGCTCGTGTGGCTGAGCCAGCAATAGCTGCCTTAGCGATACAGTTCCTATTAAGCGGCCTAACATATCAACCACATAGGTTTGATAAATGGTTTCCTTATCGGCGGCCTCTGTGCGTAGGGTATCGATGGCTTCTGCCGCAGTATGGCGGCTATTCAGTAATGTGTAATCCGAGGTCATGACAGCGCCGACCTTGGCTTTATCATAGGCGGCGAGGGTGCGCATATCTTCCCGTTTGGCCAATGCTAGCGCAGGTAAAATCGCCGCTTGCTGGGTTTCATCGAGCAGATTATAGAGGTCGGCACGTTCATCTGCAGCCATGTGAACCAGTAGCGCAGAAAGCGTGGTTTTATCTAATTGCTGTACTAAGCTGGCTTGCAATTCATCGGTCAGGTAGCGAAACAAATTGGCGCAAACCTTAGGTGAGGCCAGTTGCAATAATAGGACTTGTTGAGCTTGATTAAAGACGTTAAATACGGCTGCAATATCGGCAGGGTGGCGTTTTTCGGCTAATTCAGCCATGGCGCTGGCACTGCGTTGCTCGATAATCATTTGCAGGTTATGGATGATTTTTTTAGTGTTGTTTGTGCTGTTATTCATGTTCATAGTTCATTCTCTCAACGATCTAGTGACCAAAGTAAAAGGTGATGTCTGCGCCAAGTTGCAGCGCGTTGCCACGAAGGGCATTGCCTAAGCTCAATTCCAGCTGTAGCTGTTGTTGCGGCGAGTGTTGATAAGCGAACTGATAGGTAGTCTCGCTCAATTCTTTTTGATAAATCTCGGCTATCACGCGATGGTGACTACTGAGTTCATACGCCGCCGCGATACCCACAAGCAATTGGGTCGATTCATTAAACTCATGGGTGAAACCTAAGTTGGCATACAGGCTGACATCGGAATCGCCTAAGGTTTTGCCAACAATGCCGAAGGCTTCGGTGGCAAATCCGTTGCCGATATCGAGTTTTTTCTGCAAGTTGATCACCACTGCGCTGTGCCAATCATCCTGCTGCCGATCTGAATCTGAGTGAGAGTTTACGTTGAGCGGTAGCTTGATACCGACTTCAGCCTGCTCCTCACGATTATCGTCATTGGCATTGGACGCTAATCCTAAATGCCATTCCCATTGATTACGGCTGCAAGTCGTTATTGCGTTAAATTGTGGGCGAGCATGATCCGACCTAGGTTGTTGCCAGCCGAGTTCTAATTCGCAGTGTTCTGCGAGGGCAGGATCATCCACTTCGAGATGGGATGCTGCCGCACTCATGCTGTAGTACAAGCTGAAACTTGCACAGGATAAAGACCGCAAAATTGCTGCGTTGTTTATGTAAGCCATGTTAAGGCTCCTCAGGTGTAAACCCTTAGGTGTTAATCCATCGGGGTAAACGGAGGGGACTGAGGCAAAAACTTGCTTTGAGATGCAAAAAATACACATAACTGAACCCCAGCGAATATGCTGGAATTGCGAAAAGCGCAGCCATAGGCTCAGGCTTTATGGTTTGTGATTGATATTTTGGGGGAGGCGGAGTGAAGAATGGTTCACACTACTACCCTGCTTAGCAGGTAGCAGCAAAAAATTGCGGGCTAGTGCTAGGCGTTAAATCCTGTCTTTTGGACAGGGCATCTACTGTCGCTTATGTGTGTGCCCACAGTGGGTCTCCGCAATGATTAAAAGTCGCCATCATTCTAATAGGCCAAAAGTGAAAGTCAACCGCACAAGTCGTTACCTATGTTTTTGTTTAAATTTAGATTTTAATCAAATGTTAATATTATGGTATTGCTTGGGTCTGTGTATGGTTATTGGGCTGCTTGATGAATTTGTGTGCAGTGGCTTGTTGTTGATTTGTTTGTTTTATGGGCGTTGGCTGTGATATTGCCTATATGAGGTGTCTTTTAGTGGTATCGGGCATTGGGTATTGATGTCTCGGGATCGGATATTGATGCGTCGATTGAGTTTGGCTAACACCTTATCTCAAATGGATTATTTGGCATTGATGCGCATCGGGTATACCCTTGTAGTGTCTGTACCTGTGAGTCAAAGTGATCATTCAGACAGGTTCAGACAGGTTCAGACAGGTCAAGACTGGTCGCCGTATTCAGATTTGGAGGTATTAAGCTGTGGCACACAATATCGATGTTGATGAGTTGGACTCCATAGCTGTGGCTGTTGAGCATAATGACATCGCCCAGATGAGAGTCGCCAATATCAAGATAGCCAGTATCAATCTGTTTAACTTTATTGAGCCGCCTTTGGCTTACTACGATTTTGAAAATATCTATAGCCATGGTCAGTGGCAGAAAAAGTGCCAATGGCTGAGTGAGTTTCTCGCCCATCGTCAGCCCGATATTGTCGGATTTCAAGAAGTGTTTAGCCCTGAACCGCTCAAACGAATCGCCAGCGAGCAAGGGCTAGTGCATTTTGCTGTCATTGATGCGCCTACCCTTATCAGTGATTATATTTATCGCAGCCCTGTGGTCGCGCTTGCCTCCCGTTATCCCATAGTGGAAATCTGCAGTGTCGAACCAGATGCGCGCTTAGTGGCGGCGATGGGATTATCGAGTGAATTTGCCTTTAGCCGTAAGGTGCTGCGCGCAACCGTTGAGGTGCCGCATATCGGCAAGTGCGACTATTATGTGGTGCACTTTAAGTCTAAACGCGCCGGATTAGCGCTCGAACCTAAGCTATTTGAACATCAGCCACTTGAACCTAAGCGATTTGAAAATCAGCCCCTAGGATTCGATAACTCGGCGCCCGCAGTGAGCATGAAACTGCATTCAGAAACCCAATTACTCACAGAGCAAGCCTTAGGCCGTTGGGCATCCACCATGCAGCGCGGCGCGGAAGCTGCGTTATTATTCAATGGCATATTAGTACGCAGGCAAGCATCTAAACATCCCGTCATAGTGATGGGAGACTTTAATGACAGCCTGACGATGGGCGCCTTAGATGCGCTAACAATACAGGGCGAGAGTATCCACAGTAATGACATAAAAGCCGCTGGCCTTGGGCATTTATCGGATGCGGCGTTAGCGGCGGTGTTTGCTCAATATCAGCTTAAGGATGCCTATGAGTTATTTATTGAAGCGAACTTGAGGGACAGTTTGACGGGTAACACCGCTTACCATAGGGAACACAGAGCGGCGACCCATTACTACGGCCCCAAAGGTTCTGTGCTGGATTATATTTTGCTTTCGAGCGAGTTTGATGCGAGCCATGGCCGCAGTTTGGCTCAAGTGGTGGATTATCAAACCTGCGACAGGCACTTAGTCAGACCCGAATATGAGCGCGATGCTTACAGCACTGACCATGCGCCAGTGATTGTTGAGTTGGCGCTGCGGAGTTAAGTAAATCCTTCAATTAAGCGCACTTGAAATCACTTTATATCAAGCTAACTCAGTATTTCTCAAACCGATTTGCGCATTAGGCGATATCGCGGATAAGCCCCATTTGAAACCAAGCTTGCAGTGCCTGCAGCACTTGCATCGGCGCCTGCGCGTCACTAAAAAATGCCAACATCATTTCGCATTGTTCGGCAAAGGTGGCACCACCAATAAATCCCAGCAGCAGGGCGAGTTGATATTCGGATAGGGAAATAAACTCAGTTAATCGGCTTTCGCCGCGCCAAAGTAACCAAGCTCGTTTGCCTTGATAATCTGGACTGGGCGGTGATGCTTGCTGTTTTAATGCTTGCCAAGTTTCAACCGCATTACTGTTGCATTGGAATAGCTGCACGCTGGGGTGAAAACGCAGTTGGCAACCCGGCCATTGCTCGGCAGGCAGTGCTTGCAGGCGCGCAAAAGTGGCGCGCTCGGTATCAAAAGCATCGAAGGCATTCAATAAACGCCGCTCGAAGCGAGCAATATCGGCAATAATCGGATACTGACTGAAAAACGCATCTTGGGTTAAATAGTCGGGCAGGGCATCGGCAAAACTGCGCAGTGAGGTAAACGCCGATGGCTGACTGGCAATATAACCTTTGGCCATGCGTTCAAAGAGTTCATCCCCCAGATAGATACCCAGCATTTCGTGGTCGGTTTCGAGGGTTTCGGTTAGACGAATGCGATAGGCATTGGCATAAATCTGCATCCGAATATCAGCATTAATGCCGCCTTGCTCGGCAATCTTATCTTTGAAGGTTTGCGTGGTTTGCTCAAGTGTGGGCGGTGTATCTACCGCAGCACTCGCCAGCAGATAATTCATAAATGCGTGTTGTAGCTGCTGAAGTTGGCTCATGCGATAACCTTTCCTTCATGCATGTTCTTTCTACCTTTGGCGGCGTTGAGTGGATGCGCCTCACCTAAGGTATCGCGGGCGATATTTCTGGCAATCGTGAGTTCGGCTTCGAGGGCGTAAAACTCGGGGATATTGGCGTCGCGCTCTATCATAGTGCTTATGCCGCCAAAACGTTTCAGTGCTGCACAGTAGAGGTCCCACACGCTGCTCGGTACATCATGGTCGTGCGTGTCTATCACATAGTCGCCATAGTCGCTGTGTCCGGCGAGGTGGAATTGTTGCACTCGCTTGGGATTGATTTTATTCAAGTAGTCCAACGGATTGAAATTATGATTGCGGGCACTAACGTAAATATTATTGATATCTAACAAGATTAAACAGTCAGCGGCCTCGGCAACGGCATTAACGAACTCCCATTCGTCCATGCTGGAATCTTGGTATGACAAATAGCTAGATACGTTTTCCATCAAAATGCGCCGACCTAAAAAGTCTTGCACGGTTCTAATCCGTTGCGCTACATGCTTAACGGTTTCTTCGGTATAGGGCAGTGGCAGGAGATCATGGCTGTTCACTCCATGAATTGAGGTCCAGCAGATATGATCGGAAATCCATTGGGGCTGCACATCGTTAGCTAGCTGTTTTAAGGCTTTAAGGTAATCCATATTGAGCGGATCGGTACTGCCAATCGACAGGGAAACACCGTGCATGACTAAGGAATAACGCTCGCCTATTTCCTTGAGGTAATAGCGGGGTTTACCGCCGGCGACCATGTAGTTTTCCGAGAGCACTTCAAACCAATCGATATCGGGCTCAGTATTGAGCACGACATCAAAATGCTGTGTCCTCAGACCTAAGCCAAAACCTAATGCTGCTTGCGTAATGACATCTTGCGCCACATTGACTCCTTATCCTTAAGTTTTCTGCTGCTGTTGTATAGGTTAACAGGGTGGTAAACAGGGGGATAAACGTGACCAGCACAAACTGGTCACGATTTATAATCAGCATATTGGCGTTTAAGCGCCTGCTTTGCCGCCGATATCACCGCAGGATTTTGCCGGTGCTGCAACAAAACCACTGCCTTTACAGCTGGCGTGGCCCGCACAGGCGTTGTCGGCAGTTTTACAATCGTTATGGCCTTTACAGGTGTTAACGCCATAGCAGTGAACGAGTTCGGCGTTGGCAATTTTGCCTACCCAATCATCGGCGACTTTACCGCCGACATCGCCACAACTTTTTGATGGCATGGCCACAAAGCCACTGCCTTTGCAGCTGGCGTGTCCAGCACAGGCGTTATCGGCGGTTTTGCAATCGTTATGGCCTTTACAGGTATTCACGCCATAGCAATGTACGAGATCGGTACTGTCGGCGCCAGCCATAGGTTCGGCGGCATTGGCGTAACCCGCCATGCTTGCCATTGCCATAGCTAATGCGGCGCCCGTCAGTGCAGTTTGTGTTTTCTTATTCATGGTTCTAATCCTTTTGAGTGTGACTGCTAATGAGTAATCTTGATTTGGTTGCTTTGATAACGACTGCTGTAAATCGACGACTTATAAAGCAATGACTAATAAATACAGGAGTAAGCCTAGTTGTTATCGAGCGATTCGTTTGAATATCTTGTGCGCTGGCTAAACGAGCCTTTCGAATGCGCAGAGCTTTTCCTGTTGCGTTAATGAGACCCGCACTTAGACCAATATCTTTCAATTTAAGTTAAAATGATGTTGTGAAAATCGAGACCTGCGCGATCGAGAGAGTCGGGAAATCGCCCTATTTATGGAAAAAAATGGCGTTTCTTACACAGGTTTTACGACGTAAATAAGGTATGATCGGCAACCCGTGGATGATGGTAAATAAGCGCTGCGGCGCGTTCGGTACTCGCACTTAGGTGACATTGGGTATATCATCCGTTTCCCATTTTTTAGACTGCAGCCCTTTTTTAGTGGCGGCACTATTTTTAAAGGCAACTATGGCTATCAGAATCAAACTTAAACCCGGCCGCGAGAAGTCACTCGAGCGTCGCCATCCTTGGGTATTTTCCAATGCTATTCATAACATTAAGGGAAAACCTGAAGCGGGTGAGACAGTCGATGTGGTCGCGCATGATGGTCATTGGTTAGGTCGTGGTGCTTGGTCGCCTGAGTCGCAAATCCAAGTGCGGATTTGGACTTTTGATCGCGAAGAAGAAATTGATCGCGCGTTTTTTGCCAGACGTTTGCAGCGGGCGCAAATCGGCCGTAACGATCTGATCCGCGAGCAAGGCTTAACGGGCTATCGTTTAGTGGCCGCCGAGTCCGATGGTTTACCTGGGATCACCATCGACAGATACGCCAATGTGTTGGTGTGCCAGTTACTGAGCACAGGTGCTGATTTATGGCGCGACACCTTAGTTGAGTTATTGGCCGAGCAATATCCTGATTGCGCTATCTATGAGCGTTCCGATGTGGATTCGCGTAAGAAAGAAGGCCTGCTGCCTGTTACGGGTTTGCTGCATGGCACTCTGCCTGAAATGCCAGTGATTATCGAAGAAAACGGCATCAAGATCGCCGTCGATGTGATTAAAGGCCATAAGACAGGTTTCTATCTCGATCAACGGGATAACCGCGCCATTGCTGCCCGTTTTGTGAAAGATAAATCGGTATTGAACTGTTTTTGCTACACGGGCACCTTCGGTTTGTACGCCGCCAAAGCGGGCGCCGCCAGCATAGAAAACGTCGATGTGTCTTCTTTAGCATTAGCGACGGCGCGCCAAAACATGCAAGTGAACGGTTTGAGTGATGACAATGTGCATTACAATGAAGCCGATGTGTTTAAGTTGCTGCGCCAATACCGTGATGAGGGCAAGACCTTCGATGTGATCGTACTCGACCCGCCTAAGTTTGCTGATAATAAGGCGCAGTTAAACGGGGCTTGCCGTGGTTATAAAGACATCAACATGATTGCATTGCAGTTGTTGAATCCGGGCGGCGTGTTATTGACCTTCTCTTGCTCGGGATTAATGCCTGCGGATCTGTTCCAAAAAATCGTGGCCGATGCTGCGCTCGATGCGAAACGTGAAATCCAGTTTATTGAACGCTTAAGCCAAGCGAGCGATCACCCTATCGGTAGCGCCTTCCCAGAAGGATTCTACTTAAAAGGCTTAGTCGCCAGAGCTTGGTAAGAGCGGCAAGAGCTTGGTAGATAGTCGCTAGAGCTTAAGCCAAGCGTTTGATATAAGCTGCCTGCGATGTGGGTTTAGTTAGAGAATAGGCCGTTTAGTCAGAGAATAGATGGCTGAGTCAGATAACATTGAACCCTAAAAAACCATAAAAAATGCCAGCCCTTTGAAAAAGTGGCTGGCATTTTTATTGCGTATTTTTACCGTGTTTTTACATCAGCAGCCTTGTGACTGCGATGGAAGCTTTAACGCTTAACTTATTTGGCGGTAAAGGTTTTTACGCCATCAGGGGTGCCGACTAACAACACATCTGCGCCGCGTTTAGCGAACAGACCGTTAGTGACGACACCGACGATCTCATTGATCTGACTTTCCAATTCTTTTGGATTAAGGATCTTAAGATTGTACACATCGAGGATCACGTTGCCGTTATCGGTAACAACGCCTTCACGGTACACAGGATCGCCGCCTAGCTTAACTAACTGACGTGCCACATAAGAGCGCGCCATAGGAATGACTTCAACTGGCAGTGGGAATTCACCTAGGATGTCGACTTGCTTAGTGTTATCCACGATACAAATAAACTTTTCAGCCACAGCCGCGACAATTTTCTCGCGAGTTAATGCCGCGCCGCCACCTTTAATCATATCCATGCGGTCGTTGATTTCATCGGCACCGTCCACATAGACAGATAAACGATCGACGCTGTTTAAGTCATAAACGGGGATACCCAGCGCCTTCATTTTCTGAGTTGATGCCTCAGAGCTAGAGACTGCGCCTTCGATATCGGCTTTCATGGTTGCCAGTGCATCAATAAAGTGATTCACAGTCGAACCCGTACCAACACCAACAATGCTGTCTTTTTCAACGTACTTAAGTGCGGCCCAACCGGCAGCTTTTTTCATTTCATCTTGAGTCATGTTGACATCCTGTAACGGCAAATGAGTAAAAAATTCTGCGCTTAGTATACTCTTTTCCGATAAATAATGTGGCGCAATTCCGCCTTAGCTGTGATCTAGATTGCAGGCTGGTCAATATCAGTCAGCGGCCCCAATAACCTAAGCAACTGAAGTAGTTAAGTTGGAAAGCATTTCGCTATACGTCACTAATCTAACTAAGCTACTATGGCAAAAGCAGAATGGTTTATAGATGATTTGTAGAGGGATTTAGCATGGCTGGCGCAAGTTTATTAACCTTACTTGACGATATCGCATCGATTTTGGATGACGTAGCGGCAATGAGTAAAGTGGCGGCAAAGAAAACCGCAGGTGTACTGGGGGACGATCTAGCCCTCAACGCTCAACAAGTCACAGGTGTGAGTGCCGATCGTGAATTGCCCGTTGTTTGGGCGGTAGCTAAGGGATCGTTTCGTAATAAATGCATTTTAGTGCCCGCAGCCCTGCTGATCAGCGCCTTTATTCCTTGGGCGGTAACACCGTTATTGATGTTTGGTGGACTGTTTTTATGTTACGAAGGGTTCGAAAAACTGCACCACAGCTATAGCCACAGAAAAGGCCTACCACACAGCGAAACGCAAGAGGAAAGCGAACTTCCAGACATCAAAGATTTAGCCGCTTACGAGGCTGAAAAAGTCAAAGGCGCGATTCGTACCGACTTTGTGTTATCGGCGGAGATTATCGCGATTACCTTAGGCATAGTGGCGGACAAATCCCTATCGACGCAGTTTTTCACCTTATCCGTTATCGGGATCATCATGACCATAGGTGTGTATGGTTTAGTGGCCGCGATTGTGAAAATGGACGATGCGGGTTTGTACTTGAGTCAGCGTGAAGGCGAGTCGGCCTTAACGCAAATGAACCGTAAACTGGGTTTTGGTTTATTGAGCGCCGCACCTGTGCTGATGAAAAGTTTAACCATTATCGGCACTGCGGCCATGTTTATGGTGGGCGGCGGGATTTTAACCCATGGCTTACACATGATTGGCGAGCAAATTCACCATGCTGAGCAAGCCATCGCGGCGATGAGTTTTGTCGGACCAGTGCTTGCCGTGCTGACGCCAAGTGTGCTCAATGGCCTATTTGGCGTTGTTGCTGGCGCAGTCGCACTCGCTGTGATGACAGGGATACAGAAACTGCGTGGCGAGTGAGGTGCGTGCATCGACAATCGAGGATTAACTCAACAAGGAAGGGCGACGATGAAGTTAATGAAATACTGTATCTCCCCGAGTAAGTTGGCTTGGTTACGCAAAGAATTGGGTAAAGATGCCAACGGCTTGATTGCGGCAATGGATGCTGCGGGCACAGCTTATCTCCATAAGCTCAATGCATCGACCGAGGCGTTAGAGGGAGATCTGCTAGAAAGTGAGGTGGCTGAGACTGACACGCCCACCAATGCGAAGACTCAGACTCAGCGTCAGTTGGCGTATTTGTGGTTGCAACAGCGGATTGCCTTAGCGACGCGTATCGATGATGCTGACATGGCGGCACTCGCAGCTTTTGAATTGCAACAGGTTCACATTGAAGTGGTTCAGCCATCGGAGTTTGATGCAGTTGTCGCGCGATTACAGGCTGAGCCAGTCTTAGGTTTTGATACTGAAACCCGTGCGAGTTTTGAGCGCGGCGTACAATATCCCCTGAGCCTTATCCAAATCGCGACAGCGGACGCTTGTTATCTATTTCAGCATGCCATTTTAGGTGAGCAATTCACTCAGTTAAAAACCGTATTAGAAGATGAAAACATACTCAAAGTTGGCGTTGGATTACGCAGTGATGCGCATGCCCTCAAGCGGCAATGGGGGATCAATGTCGCTTCAAAGTTGGATTTAAACTGGGCATTGGCGCAACTGGGGGCTGATAAGGAGATGGGGACGCGCCAATTGGTGGCGACTCTGCTGGGTACCCGTATTGATAAGCCGAAAAAAATCACCCTATCGAATTGGCAGCATGTGCCTTTATCTAGCGCGCAAATCGATTATGCCGCTGCCGATGCCTTGGCGGCGCTCAAGTGTTTCAATGCGTTAATCACTCTGCTGACGCCTTTTTATCGTGTATCGACTGTTCCAAAAGCCGCGCCGTTAATCCCTTTGAGTCTAGTGGTGCCTTTGGCGAAATATTTCAAGGAGGTTGAATGAAGCGCAAAAACCAAGATGCCGCAAAGGAAAACAGCAGACTATTACACTCGGATATGAGCTCGCAGGGCACCAGTACCTTAGGTTTGATATACCGCGTGCTGGGCATGTTGATCCTGTTAGCGATGATTACCCTAGGGGTGAATGCCTGGGTTTAGTGATTTTGTGAGCATCTGCTAACAGGTAAAAATAAAGGAGAACGCTATGTTAGATGCCATTTGTGAACTCGAAACAGAGGATCATTTAACAGCGAGAACCACCTACAGTGTTTTTAAGTTTCAGCAATTACCCGATGACGATATCGAGCGTTTACGACAATGGTTAATTTGCCCTGCGTGCGGCGGAAAAGCGTATTTCCGTAAAGCTTCCAAGGATGGCAAAGCCGCCTGTTTCGGCTCGCGTTATCACCAAGCTGATTGCATTGAATTTAAACCCTCGGCGCAAAAATCCCGCGAGGAACAAGATGCCCTCGAAGTGCATCAGCAGCTGGTGGACGCCGATGCCTTAATGATTGATTTCAATCGCAAGCCCCGCCGCCATTCTCCCGCAAACAAAGCGTCCACCGCGTCATCCGCAAGTAAGACTGCGCCGACGTCTAAGTCGTCTTCTATATCTGAGTCGTCACCAGTACCTGTTGCATCGTCAGCGGACGGTCAAGTGCAAGAGTCGAAAACAGACTATCAAGTTAACACTGCGGCACGCACAACCGAGAAACGGGTGCCAAGCCAAGGGCTCGAAAAGTTACTGCACAGTTTATTGCGCGGTACAGATCTGGCGAAATCTGATCTCTGGGTATATACAGACAGTGAGCGCAAATACCGTTGGCGGGCGAAGAACCTGTTCGTCAACTTTGCCGATGCCGACCCGCTTGATAACAAACCCCACATGTATTGGGGCACAATATCCCATACAGACCCGACCATGAGCTGGCTTAATCCCGCTGACAGTAAAGATATCGGCATTCCTATCGATGGGATAAAACAGCCATTATTGGCGCAATTTGAAATAGAAGATAAACGCTGCCTAGAAGGGGCGGGATTGATTTTATTTGGCAAATGTTTTTGGAATAAAGAAAAGACCCGCAAAATTATTCAGCTGTGGAATAACGATTTGCAGCGGATTTTTATCTCGAAGCTGGAAGATTAGCTTTGGGCAGAAACTAGAATTGGGGAGAGAAAAGGGGCTATTCCCGACGTACAAAAACGTCACGGCAAAAGTCCCTATCTATTCTATTACTCATAACGCTGATTAAAGCGTTTACTTGCCGCAGCACTTCTTGAATTTTTGACCGCTACCACAAGCGCAAGGCTCGTTACGATTCGGTTTCTTCTCGAACGTTGTGGTCTTAGGTTTATTCAATAAACCTTCTAACTCAAGGATATCTTCAGCAACATCAGCATTGACTTCGATATTGGCGAACAGCTGGTGTTCGGCAACAATCGCGGCAACTTCGAGTTTACGCGCTTCATCTGCAACGATTAATTGCAGAGGGAAAGCTTCTGTACCCGGTTTAGCGGCACGCTTAGTGTTGTAACCAAAGCTCTCATGCTTTGGCTTAGGCGTTTTACGACCTTTGAAGAAAAATTTGTCAGACATCTTGGTTCCGTCGAGCAGTGTATGAAATTGACGATGCTTATACTATAAAACGCCGATTTTATAAATCGAACTCAGATCTTTTTTCGATAAATGTGTGGCTTTTGCCATTAAGTGGTCCAAAACTTGTCGAAACAACCATATCTGTCGAATTTACTGCAGTGATTCTAGCTAGGACATTAGGGCGGCTAATTCTCTAGATAATGCATTCGTTAAAACATCGTGCCCGATATGCGGTGGCTTTTTAATCTCAGTGGTAATTAATTCAACAGTAATCGTCTAACTTGTTTGAAAAACCTTCAGTTAATGAGTTTTGTCATAAAAAGTACTTTACCTTTGGAAGTGCTTTTAGCATAATGCCCCACGTCAACAGGGGTGTAGTTCCAATTGGTAGAACAGCGGTCTCCAAAACCGATGGTTGCGGGTTCGAGTCCTGCCACCCCTGCCAAATAAAACAACGGCTTGCATAGAAATATGCGAGCCGTTTTATTTTGTCTGCCATTTAGCCTCAATATATTCAGCGCCCTCTCTATTCATTCGCGGTTATCGCCATTTCTCACAAATACTGTTTCTCACAAAACTGTCGTATACCTCTTGTAACATTTAAGCCCTGCGGCTTAGGTAAATCGGTTTGCAACTTTAGTTGTGCTTAACATACAATCGCCTGCCAAATTATTTGAGGAAGTATGGTTTGAATAGTGTGATGCAAACAAGACGCACCCTAGCGATATGGCTTGCTGCCATGTTGGTGCTATTGTCTGTGGCCATTGCTGTTCACAGTATTTCCCATGCTAATGAAGACCCTAAGTCCCATTGTTCGCTGTGCTTACATCAGCACCAGTTGCAACATGCGATAACCAGTACGCCCTTTCATTTTCAATTGGTTCAGCAGAGTTATATTTCGGTTGAGTTCCAAGCCATTTCCTTTAAACGACCTTTTAGTCGTTTCTTCAATAGTCGTGCTCCGCCCTTAACAGCATAAGTTACTGTTTATTCAATTTATCTTAATTAACTTTGAGCGCCTTGGCTTAGCTAAGGCGCCTATGCTGTTTATTTTCGGAGTGAAAATGACCTCTTTTTATATTCCCAAGCGCGCTGCGCTGTTGCTGGGCGCCTTGTTTGTACTCAATCCTATTTCAATGCTGTTGGCTGCGGAGGATGCTCAATCTGGTAGTACTATTTTAGAGACTGACATTGAACGTTTAAGTATCCACTATCGCCAAGCTTACCGTGGCAATGTGTCTGCAACTGAACTTCCGCAAGCAATCAGTGTGTTAGACGAGCAATTGATAAAAGATACGGGGCTAACGCGGTTTCAAGATGTACTGGATTATTCCGCCAGTGTTGCGCGGCAAAACAATGGCGGCGGTTTGTGGGATAGCTTGTCCCTGCGCGGCTTTCCGGGCAACGAAAACATGCCATCGGGCTATTTAATCAATGGCTTTAATGGTGGTCGAGGTTTTAGTGGTCATCGAGATTTATCGAATGTGGCCTATGTTGAGATTTTAAAAGGCCCAGGTTCGGCGCTTTATGGCCGCTCTGAGCCCGGCGGTACAGTCAATATTGTGACTAAGAAACCTCAGTATCAAACCAGTGGTTATTTAAAGGCATCGGCAGGGAGTTTCGATCAATATCGATTAGAGGGAGATGTGACTTCCGGCTTGACCGACAATGTGGCATTTCGAATTAACGGCGCGTGGCAGGAACACGATAGTTTTCGCGATTATGTGTTCAGCGATAAAAAAATCGTCACGCCGTCAGTGCGTTGGCAGATTTCCGATAAAGCCTCGCTACTCTATGAAATGGAATACCTCAAGCAGGAACAGTTATTCGATCGCGGCATTATTGTGCTCAACAATGATATCAATACTGTGCCACGCTCGCGTTATTTAGGTGAGCCTAATGATGGCGCAACTGTGGTCAATGCGACTGGGCACCAGCTGACCTATGACTATCAATTAAATGATGATTGGTCATTAACCGCGGGCTATAACTATCGCGATTCTAGCTTGAAGGGCTATTCGTCCGATGCCGAGTTGGCAAAGGGTCGACAATCGCTATTTGATGATGGTCGCACGCTTACCAGACAGCACAGATACCGAGATTATGCCTCCGAGGATAATTCACTGCGTCTAGAGTTAAGTGGCCATGTGGATACGGGTTTTATTCGCCACAATTTGCTGCTCGGCGCCGATGCCTATCACTACAGTTTAAAGACGGGATTGTATCGCTATCGCGGCCAAAAGGGCGAATATGCCATTGATATTTATGAGCCGCAATATGGCGGACCTCAGCCAGAGGTGAGTTTGTTGTATGAGAATAACGAAACCCAAAAGGCATGGGGCACATACCTGCAAGATCAAATGGATCTTACTGAAAAGTGGAAGCTGCATCTTGGGTTAAGGTTCGATAGCTATCAGCAAGATATCAGTGAAGTCGCTAAAAATACGTTATCAGAGCAAACCGATAGTAGGGTTAGCCCTAAAGTCGGTCTGGTGTATTTATGGTCCGATGCCTTAAGTTTCTATAGTTCTTATTCTGAAGGCTTTTTACCGCTTTCTGGAACCGACTTTGCAGGTCAGCCCTTCGAAGCCGAAGAGAGCAAGTCAGTTGAGCTAGGGATGAAGTTTAATGGCAATTGGTTTAATGGCTTAGCTGAGAATGGCATAGCAGTAAGTGGCAGCTTGGCGGTGTTTGATGCACAAAAGAGCAATATTTTGACCTCAGATCCGCTCAATGTCGGATTTTCTGCCACCTTAGGTAAAGCAAAAAGTAGCGGCGTTGAACTCGATTTAGTTGCCGAGCTGACGGAGGATTTGCAGGCCAAATTATCCTACGCCTATTTGAATACCCGCACAGCCAACGACAGCTTGAATCCAGACTGGGGCGTGCTTATTCCTGCGGGAAGTCCACTGGTGAATGTGCCAAAACATACTGCGAGTGTGATGCTGAAGCGGGATCTGAATGCGTTTTCTATCGATGGACATTTAGGCATGAGTTGGCGTTATGTGGATTCTCGTCTGGGTGATTCTGCCGATCCGAGTTTCCAATTACCGTCGTATCAGTTGCTTGGAGTGTTTATGAATACTCACCTGAGCGACAACTTCGTCCTTGGCGTCAATCTGGATAACTTACTAGATGAGCACTATATCGCCAGCAGTTATTCGGCGCTCTGGGCGGTACCCGGTGAGCCACGTAGCATTAAAGTGAGTGTTAGCTATGAGTTCTAATATCAGTTCGAATTCTGCGCTGTCAGTCCATTTTTCGGAACAAGCATCGGCCAACGCATCGGAACAAGTATCGAACCGAGCGCTTGGCCGAAGCCGTATTAATAGTATCGATATGATGCGCGGCCTGGTGATGCTCATCATGCTGCTCGACCATGTGCGGGAACGGTTTTACCTGCACATGCAGGTGAGCGATCCTATGGATTTGAGTTCGACCTCTTGGGGACTGTTTCTAAGCCGCTTTGCCGCGCATTTTTGTGCGCCAGTGTTTGTGTTTCTAACGGGTGTTTCAGCATGGCTTTATGCCAATCGCAGTCATGGCGAGCCGCGTTCAGCGCGGGCGTTTTTGATTAAACGTGGTTTGTTTTTAATCGCGCTCGAAATTGTAGTGATTAACATCTCTTGGATGGGTAACTACCACACGCTTTGGTTGCAGGTCATTTGGGTGTTCGGCCTGAGCATGTTAACGCTGGCGGCGCTGATAAATCTGCCTAGAGCTTGGATGGCACTTTTAGGCTTTGCGATTGTTTTTGGCCATAATCTGTTGACGCCAATTGGTTTTCAGCCGAGTGAATGGGCTTATAGCCTGTGGACCCTATTGCACGACCGCGGATATCTTGTCAGTGAAGGGGCGCTTAAGATCAAAGTGAGTTATCCTGCGCTGCCTTGGATGGGCGTGATTTTACTGGGTTATGTGGCTGGGCCTATTTTCAGTCAAAAACTGAATAGTAATCTGCTTGAAGCCTCGCAGCGCCAGCAAACACTGCTGAGGTTAGGGATAAGCTGTTGGGTACTTTTTGCAGTGCTACGCGGGTTTAACCTCTATGGCGAAACCTTGCCTTGGCAGGCGGGGGCACATTTGGGTGAAACCTTAATGTCGGTATTCAACTTAACCAAATACCCACCATCATTAAGCTTTTTACTGGTGACCTTAGGCGGCATGTTTTTCTGCTTGGTGGTGTTTGAGCGACACTTTTCATCAGCAGGAAAAGCGGGCGAGAGTGGTAGTGAGAGATTAGCGCGAGTCGGCCATGGGTTGTCTGTGTTTGGCTCAGTACCTATGTTCTTCTATATCTTACATTTGTACGTGTTATTAATGCTTTATAGCTTAGCGAAATTCATTTTTGGTGCGAACCATGGTGAATTATTTGGGGTGAATAGTATGGGATGGATTTGGTTCATCGCGGGCGTGTTAGCTATCGCGCTGTATTATCCCGTTAAGCGGTTTAGCGAGTATAAAAAACACAGCACTCAGGCTTGGATTAAGTACCTCTAAATTAAAAAGCTTCTAAATTTAAGCGCTTCTAAACCTAAGTACTTTTAAACCTGAGTCATGTCGCTTTAAAGAAAAGTCGCCAAGCGGTTATGCTTGGCGACTTTTTGTTTGACTTGTGCCGCAATCGGGTTAGTTAATTATTCCGTTAATAAGCTGCGTAGCATCCAGGCATTTTTCTCATGCTGTTGAATGCGCTGGGTAAGCAAGTCCGCAGTGGCTTCATCATTAGCTTGATTCACCTGTGGATACAGGGCTCTAGCATTACGGATCACTAACTCTTGATCGTTTAACAATTCGCGGATCATGGTTTCGGCTTTGGTGACGCCCTGATCTTCTTTAATTTCAGTCAGTGCGGCATAAGCCGAATAGGACCCTAGCGCTCTGGCGCCTAATGCACGTACTCGCTCTGCGATAAGGTCGACCGCAAGGGCAAGCTCGGTATACTGCTGTTCAAATAGCAAATGCAGGCTAGTGAACATGGGGCCGGTAACGTTCCAGTGAAAGCTGTGAGTCTTAAGGTAAAGACTGTAGCTGTCTGCCAATAGTTGGTTAAGGCCAGCGGCGATTTCTTCTCTGTTGGCTTGATTGATACCTATGTTAATCATGGCGTTCTCCTGCTATTGTCTTACTGAGTTCGTTCAGTCTAATCTTCTGATATTAAATGTAAAATGAGTAAATTAGATTTTGTAAATCTATAAATTCGATTGAACTTTTCTGCGTTAAACGTCGTAATTGTGCTGCCATTAATCGGCTTGTGCCCAACTCCCTTAGCCGCATGGCAGTAACAATGCCTAGGCAGAACTGCTATCCTAGCGGCATGTTGTGAGTCGATACTTGAATTGAATAAAACTGACCCTAATGAATAAATCAGCCTATTTAACCGCCATGAATGTGACAACTTGGCGAGTGCGCGACACTAAGGTGAAACCTTATTTAGTGATTTGGGATGAACACGGTGAGTTACCCGAGGCTGAGCCACTGATTGACGCTGTGCTAACACTTATCGACATAAAGCGTGATGAATGTGATTTTGATTGTGAGCCCCATACGGGTAAACAGATTGTCTGGGATTTGCGCCGCCATAAAGTTAGGCCACGTACCGCATGGTTAGTGTCTGAACCCTTGGCCGATTTATTAGTGGGTTGGCAGGCTAAAAGCGCGCTCTGGCAGCAGATTTACCAATGGCGCGAGCAAGTGAGTGGCCAAGCTCCAAGCAAGTCTTGATCTTTACTCGTAAATATCATTAATAACCAATACTTTGGAATACCAGCGTTGAACATCCCACCAGAAGATAGTCTATTCACAACACCCTTCGCAGCACAATTGACAGCAGGTTTGCCTGTTGAGCTTGTGGCACTCACGCTTAAAGATGTTCCTCAAATGGCGCAGCTTGAATCTATGGCCCATAGCCACCCCATGAGTGAGGGCAATCTTGCTGATTGTTTCGGGCATTTATACCGAGTTCTAGGTTTAAAGCAGGCGAAACCTAACGCAGCTTCAGTTTCGGATTCGGTCGATGGTCTTTTAGGCTTTGCGATAGTGCAGCAAATTGTTGATGAAGTGACTTTGTTGGATATTTGCCTATTACCAAGCCAGCAGGGCAAAGGTTACGGCAAGTTATTACTTAAGGCTGTGGTAGCTTCGGCCAAGGCTTCGGACGCCGTGGTGCTTATGCTAGAAGTGCGAGAATCCAATCTTGCCGCCCGTGCTTTATATCAAAAGGCTGGCTTTATTGAATCGGGACGTCGCAAAGGTTACTACCCAATAGCTGGCGGTAAAGAAGATGCTATCTTGATGGATTTAGCGATAACCCAAGAATAAGTTGAGCATTAGCATTCATGTTGTAAAACGATGGCTAGTTGAGTAGTGGTTATAAACAACAGCTATAAAACATTTCATAAAAAAAACAGCGCTTAAGCGCTGTTTTTATATTTTATTAACCCTGAACTCTACATCACTTGAGCTCTACATCTAAGCAAGAAGGTTATTTCACTTCTTTACCTTGGGCTTGCAGGTCCGCATGGTAGCTTGAACGCACTAATGGGCCACAGGCTGCATGGGTAAAACCTAATTCATCGGCTAAGGCTTTCAGCTCGTCAAACTCTGCTGGTGGCACATAACGTTCAACCGGCAAGTGGAACTTAGACGGTTGTAGGTATTGGCCTAAGGTCAGCATTTCAACCTTGTGCTCACGCAGGTCACGTAGCACTTGGGCGATTTCTTCATTGGTTTCACCCAGTCCCATCATCAGGCCAGATTTAGTCGGCACATTTGGATGACGTTCTTTAAAGCGTTTGAGTAGATCGAGCGACCATTGGTAATTTGCACCCGGGCGCGCTTTACGATAATGCATTGGCGCTGTTTCTAAGTTGTGGTTGAACACATCAGGCGGCTCAGTCGATAAAATATCTAAGGCGGCATCGATACGACCACGGAAATCAGGCACTAAGGTTTCGATCTTGATATCTGGATTCAGTTTACGAATTTCGCGGATACAATCGGCAAAATGCTGGGCGCCACCATCACGTAAATCGTCACGATCTACCGAAGTGATAACCACGTATTTCAGCTTCATATCGCGGATCGTTTGCGCCAATTTAACCGGCTCTTCAGCGTCAGGCTTAAGCGGACGACCATGGGCTACGTCGCAGAATGGACAACGACGGGTACAAATCGCACCCAAAATCATAAAGGTCGCTGTGCCGTGGTTAAAGCATTCGGCGAGGTTAGGGCAAGAAGCCTCTTCACAGACCGAGTGCAGGCCATTTTTACGCAGCGCTTGCTTGATATCTAAAATGCGTTGATTCGATGCCGGCAGTTTAACCCGTAACCAATCGGGTTTACGCAACATAGTGTCGCGCTCTGAGGGGACGATTTTGACCGGAATACGAGACACTTTATCGGCATCTCTTAATTTGACTCCGGGTTGTAAACGTTCAGGCCTATTCATGACGCTGCTAATCCTTGATGATGAACTAGGTGTTGATAGCCCAGTAATTGGCTAAAAGTAATGGTGAGTTGCTCGCCCGCTTCAATCACGGTTTGTGGTCCGCCAAGCGCTTTGCATTGCACCATTTCAAGACCGGCATAACCACAAGGGTTGATGCGGCGAAATGGCGCCAGATCCATGTCGACATTGAGGGCTAATCCATGGAATGAACAGCCTTTACGAATGCGTAATCCTAGGGAGGCGATTTTGCGTTCATCCACATATACGCCCGGCGCATCGGCCTTGGCATAAGCGTTAATGCCGTACTTGGCGAGCATATCGACAATGCTTTGCTCTATATGGGTGACGAGTTGACGTACGCCGACTTTACTACGTTTTATATCGAGAAGAGGATATACCACTAGTTGGCCTGGGCCGTGGTAAGTAACTTGACCGCCGCGATCTACTTGGATAACCGGAATATCGCCAGCATTTAAAATATGCTCGCTCTTGCCGGCTTGGCCTTGGGTAAACACGGGCGGATGCTCGACAATCCACAGTTCATCATGGCTTTCGCTGTCGCGCGTATCCGTGTAATGCTGCATCGCATGCCACACTGATTCGTAATCTTGTTTTCCAAGATGTCGAATGTGCAAAGTCGTGTCTTGCAAGGGCAACCTCTCCCCTTAGAATTGAGTGGCGCTATTATACGCCTCTTGACCATAAATGTAAGACAGATCACATTTCATGGCCTTGAGGAATATTTATAGTACGCGGCGTACACCTTCAATGGCGGCAAGTTCAGTGTACAAAATCTCGATATGATCTTTGCTGGTGACTGTCACGCGAATCGTGATGGAGTGATAGCTGCCTTTGCTCGACGTTTTGGTCGACGGTGAGTAATCACCTGGTGCATGTTTCTGTACCACAGCCACGACTTTGTCAGTTAGCGTTTCATGGGCTTCGCCGACGACCTTGAAAGGAAATGCGCAGGGGAAATCCATCAGTTCATCAAATTTAGTGCCTAACATAATCAGTACTCTTAGCTGTTTCAATGAAGTCTATATGGTGGTTATTATACCCGATTCAAGGGCGGCGGCAGCCAAAAAAATAAAGCCACCCAGAGGTGGCTTTATTTATATGATTTAGCTTAGCTAAACCAACCAGAAAACAGTTGTTTAAAGTAATCAACTAATTTACTAAACCAGCTGCCTTCGTTGACTTCTTGCAATGTCACCAGTGGGAACTGGGCAATATCTTTACCGTCAAGTTGGAAGAATAGACGGCCAACCGTTTCGCCTTTCTTCAAAGGAGCATCTAATGGTTTAGTCAGTTCGAAGTTGGCTTTTAAGTCTTTACCACGGCCACGGCTAATAGTGATAGGGGTATCAGTTGCTACGCCTAAATCAACCGTGCTCTTGTCACCGTACCAAATCGGCTGAGTAATAAAGCTGTCGCCAGCTTTATAGGGGGTTACCGTTTCGAAGAAGCGGAAGCCATAGGTCAGTAATTTCTTACTTTCAGCTTTACGGGCTGATTCACTTTGCGTGCCCATTACCACTGAAATTAAGCGCATGCCGTCTTTGGTGGCCGATGCCACTAAGTTGTAGCCTGCACCTGATGTGTGGCCGGTTTTAATGCCGTCCACGTTCATGCTGTTATCCCACAATAAGCCATTACGGTTGTATTGTTTGATACCATTGAAGGTATAGAATTTCTCGCTGTAGACGCGGTATTCTTCTGGTACGTCGCGAATTAACGCGGCGCCCAGTAATGCCATATCATAGGCGGTAGATTTGTGATTTTCTGCATCTAAACCGTGGGAGTTTTCGAAGTAGCTATCACGCATTCCCAGTTGTTTGGCCCATGAATTCATCATGTCAACGAAGGCGCCTTCAGTACCGGCTATGTGTTCGGCCATGGCCACACATGCATCGTTACCCGATTGAATAATGATACCGCGGTTTAGATCGCCCACTTTAACCGTAGTGCCGACTTCAATGAACATCTTAGAAGAGTCAGAGAAGTTTTTAGACCAAGCATTTTTACTGATAGTCACATCATCATCAACGGAGACATTGCCCGCTTTGATTTCTTGACCGATCACGTAACTGGTCATCATCTTAGTTAGACTGGCTGGGTTAAGGCTTTCGTAAGCGTTACTTTCAGCGATAATCTGGCCCGAATTATAATCCATCAATACGAACGCTTTGGCGGCTACTGAAGGTGCATCAGGTGTAATAATAGGCTGCGCAGCATAAACGGGGAGAGAGACACTGGAAATTAGCAGCAATGTTTTAATGGGACTTTTTACAAAATTCATCATTAACTTGGCACGTCTTTTAGTTGTATTAAATGGAAAGGATTCGAGAAGATCTTCAACAGTGTACCACTTTCGGACAGTGAGTTTTAGTGAAGGTTCCTTCATCTCTATTTTTAAATCAATTCTGTTCAGAGCAAACGGTCATTATTCATGGACGATATAGCCCTCAGGAAACCCATTTTGCTTGACGTTATTGAGCAGCTTGTCGGCTAACTCAGGCTGACCTATGGGGCCGAGCTGTAGTCTAAACATATTGTTTGCCGCTTGTACACGGGTCTTGACCTGATATTTCTGTTCAAGATTCTTCGCCATGGCATTGAGTTTGGCTTTATCTTTGGAGGCCACTAACTGAATGTAATGATTACCCGTATCTTGAGCGCTGGCTACGGCCGAATTAGTGGCCGCAACACTGCCAATATAAACCACATCCAGTTTGATCCGCGCCGTACCTTTGCCGAGCATGCCGAGTTTATAGGCGGCGGCGTAGGAGACATCGAGAATGCGATCTGAGTGGAATGGCCCACGATCGTTGATGCGAATGATCACTTGCTTATTGTTCTCTAAGTTAGTGATCCGAGCGTAACTCGGCAGTGGCAGTGTCTTATGGGCGCCAGACATAGAATACATGTCATAGGGCTCGCCATTAGAGGTCTCGTAGCCATGGAATTTTTCACCATACCAAGAGGCGCGGCCAGTTTCACTAAAGCCTTGGCCTGTGTTCATCACAGTATATGACTCACCGTAAACCGTATAGGGCTTGTTGCCACGGCGGCTATAGGGCTCGTACTTAGGCGTCGCGTTCGGCACATTATCCACATTCGGTGGATTCAGTGGCAGCTTGTCATTTTTCAGCGAATAACGGCCCTTGTTCGGGTCCATATTTTTCTTGCTGGCGTTGTTTGGGCTCGAAGAACACGCCGCAAGGGCGAAGCACATAACTAAGGCGGCAAGCTGTAAAAGATTATTTTTTAGAGGCATGCTGTTCTTTTAATTGCTGGCTAAATTGATAAACGGCCATTGAATACAAAGGGCTACGATTATAGCGAGTGATCACGTAAAAGTTATTTAAGCCAAGCCAGTAGTCACTGTGATCGGCTTGTTCTAGCTCAATCAATAAGGCTTTTTGCGAAACATCTAAGTCCCGCGCATCGGCGAGGGCTAAGGTCGGCGTTAAAATATCTGCAACTTTATAGTTCAGCTTTTCACCTGCCCACACTTTCGCTTTAGGTGCTGCTTTGCTGTTATTGACTAACGGTAAAGCGACCGGCGCATTGGCTTGCCAACCGTGTTCATGGAAATAATTGGCCACACTGCCGATAGCATCCTCTGGACTTTGTAATAGATCGCGATTGCCGCTGCCATCGAAATCAACCGCGTAATGGCGGTAACTAGAGGGAATAAACTGCCCATAACCCATAGCGCCCGCGTAGGAGCCCTTGAGGGTATCGATATCTAAATGTTCTTCTTTCACTAATTTCATCAGCTCGCCAAATTCCTTACGGAAAAAGGTGGCGCGCGGCGGATAGTGAAAACCTAAGGTATAGAGGGCATCAATCACAGGATAATTGCCCGTGTATTGGCCGTAGAAGGTTTCAATGCCGATGATGGCGACAATAATCTGTGGATCAACTTGGTACTTGGCCGCCGCTTTTGCGATGGTTTTCTCGTGTTTTTTCCAAAAGGCGAGACCAGCGTCGAGGCGTTTCTCTGTTAAGAAGATGGGATAATACACATGCCAAGGTTTTGCTTCCCATGGGCGGGTCATTGCATCGATAACCCCTTGGTTATATGTTGCTTTATCGAGAAAAGCGAGCACTTCTGCCCGAGTAAAACCTTGTTTTACTTGAGCTTGGATAAACTCTTCTTTAAGTTCAGCGGGAATTGTGGGCGCGATTTCAGCGGCCGGCGCCACTGGCGTGCTTGGAGCGGGTGCCTGCGCGGGTGTCGGTTCGTTCGCCGTGGTACAGGCGACTAAACATGAGCTTAAACACAGTAAGCCGAGTGGAGCTAAAAAAGCTCGGAGAGTAGGCATGAAAAGTCCCTAAAAATTATCTATCTACAAAACGTCTATGGGTATGAATGCTCATAAGAATGCCAAACCCTGTCATCAATGTCAGCATGGAGGTTCCACCGTAACTGACAAGGGGCAGTGGTACACCGACCACGGGCAGGATACCTGAAACCATGCCAATATTCACAAAAACATAAACGAAAAAGGTCAGCGTGATACTACCTGCGAGTAGTCGAGCGAAACTGGTTTGCGCCCGAGAGGCTATGACTAAGCCGCGGCCAATAATATAAAGGTACATAATTAACAGTAAGATACTGCCAATTAAGCCAAATTCTTCACCGATCACCGCAAAGATAAAATCGGTATGGCGCTCGGGGATAAATTCAAGTTGCGATTGAGTACCGTCGAGCCAGCCTTTGCCCCAAAGTCCGCCGGAGCCAATCGCGATTTTCGACTGAATAATGTGATAACCCGCCCCCAATGGATCTTGCTCAGGATCGAGTAAGGTTAATACCCGCGTTCTTTGGTAATCGTGCATCAAGAAATACCAAAGAATAGGTAGGAAGGCGAGTACTGCCGCGATAAAACCGCCGACAATGATCCAACTCATGCCCGATAAAAACAACACGAAAATCCCCGATGCGGCCACCAGAATCGAGGTACCGAGGTCGGGTTGTTTCGCGATAAGCAGAGTCGGCACCAGTAAGATTACTGCAGCACCAGCAAGATAGCGTTTCTTCGGCGGCAGAGGGAACTTACTGATATACCAAGCCATTGTGATGGGGAAGGCAAGCTTAATCAGTTCTGAGGGTTGAAACTCCATAAAGCCTAAGTTCAACCAGCGTTGTGCGCCTTTGTTAATTTCACCGAAAAAATGTACCCCGAGCAGCAAGACAATCCCCGCCAGATAAATGGGTAGGGCCCAGCGTTTAAGTGCCTCAGGATTGATCTGAGCCATAGTGAACATAATGCCGAGCGACAACACCATACGGAATAGCTGCCGCTCCATCATCTCTAAATCTTCGCCGCTGGCAGAATAGATGACGAACAGGCCAAAGCCCATGACAGCCAATAGGCCGAGCAATAATGGCAAGTCTATGTGCAAGCGTTGCCAGATGTTTTGATATTGGCTATGGCTACTCATGGCTGCGGTTTCCAAGTATCTCTAAGCATATATTCATCGAGCATGGCGCGGGCGACTGGGCCAGCATTTGCGCCACCCCATCCTGCGTTTTCCATCACGACGGCGAGGACGATTTTAGGATCTTCGAAGGGCGCATAGGCCACAACTAAGGCATTATCGCGGAAATGTTCGGCAATTTTATTTGCATCATATTTGGTATTTTCGGCCACGCCAATGACCTGCGCCGTGCCGGTTTTCATTGCGGCTGTGTAAGTGGCATCAGTGAAACGTGACTTATGTGCCGTCTGGCGCATCGCTTCGTTAATGATATTCCAGTTACGGGGATTTTTAAGTTCGATTGGTGGTAACTCATTAATCGGAGAGTCAATTTTGGCAGTATTGTCTTTAATCGATCTCAGCAGATGCGGCGGGAAACGACGGCCCTTATTCGCCATAATGCCTACTGCATTCGCCAATTGTAATGGGGTTGCCGTCCAATAGCCTTGGCCGATGCCGACGGAAATGGTGTCACCTATGTACCAAGCTTGATTGTATTTCAAGCGTTTCCATTCTTTGGATGGCATGTTGCCAGCTGATTCTTCAAAGATATCGATACCAGTATTTTGACCAAAACCAAATTGTTCCATAAAGCGAGCAATATGGTCGACACCGACTTTATAGGCGAGTTCGTAGAAGAAGGTATCACAGGATTCAGTAATGGCACTGTAGACGTTAACCCAGCCGTGTCCCCAGCGTTTCCAGTCGCGGTACTTACGTTCAACACCAGGAATCTGCCAAAAACCTGGGTCCCATACGCGGGTGCTCTCGGTAATGACTTTTTCATCAAGCCCTAAAAGTCCAAGATGTGGCTTGATGGTTGATGCTGGCGCATATTGGCCTTGGGTTGCACGGTTGATCAAAGGTCGTGATTTATCATTGAGCAAGGCGCTGTAATCTTTGTTATTAATCCCTTGCACAAATTGGTTTGGATCATAGCTTGGACTCGAGACCATAGCTAAAACCCCACCATCACGGGGATCGATTGCGACAATAGAACCACGCAAACCTGTGAGTAGCTCAACCGCTTTTTGTTGCAGCTTGAGATCTAAGGTCAGGTAAATATCTTGTCCCGGCTCTGGCGGTACTATTTTTAAGGTACGAATTGCGCGGCCGCGGTTGTTCACTTCTTCTTCTAAGTGACCCGGTTTGCCATGCAGTAGGGACTCATAAAACTTTTCAATGCCTTGCTTACCAATGTCCTTGGTGGCCGCATAGTTTTTCCACAGATCGCTGCGCTCTAACTGGGCTCTGTCTCGGGTGTTAATTTTGCCAACATAACCCAGCACATGGGTGATTTGCGCGCCGTAGGGATAATTACGCTTCAGACCCGCTTCGACGGAAATGCCTGGAAATTTATGTTGGTTAACACTGAAAATCGCCACTTGCTCTTCGGTGAGCTGGTTTTTGAGCGTCAGTGGTTTGAAGCGGCGATGAAATTTCAGCGCTTCGGTAAAGGTTTCGCGTTCATCTTCACTGATCTCAATTAACTTGCCGAGCTCATCTAAGGTCTCTGACATGTTACTGATTTTTTCAGGAACCAGATCGAGGGAATAGAAGGGTAAGTTTTCGGCTAACAGCACGCCGTTACGATCGTAAATGAGGCCGCGACTAGGAGCAATGGGAACAACACGAATGCGATTATCATTCGAGCGAGTTGCATAATCCTTATAGGATTCAACCTGTAAATGATAAAGGTTGGTGACTAATACGCTTAATAGGGCGAAAACGCAAAAAAAAGTGAATAGCGCTCGGCGCTTAAAAAGAGACGCCTCGGCGGCGTGATCATGCATTGTTATCCGCTTTTTTGGCGACACTTATGCTATCTCCGGCAGATCCCATGACGGGTGGTTGACACTCGTTAACATCAAGATCCCGCTATTCTCTATGGTAGGGGTGATTCGTGTTCACGCTCCACGCGCGGTACAAACTTTCGGCGACTACAACCCTAACTAAGGGATGAGGTAAGGTTAATGCCGATAGGCACCAACTTTGGTTTGCCGCTTCTTTGCAAGCTGGCGCTAATCCTTCAGGTCCGCCGATCAGTAAACTGACGTCGCGACCATCGAGTTGCCATTTAGTCAACGCGGTTGCAAGCTCGGGGGTCGTCCAGTTTTTTCCGGGGAGATCTAAGCTAACAATATGATTGCCTTTGGGAATGGCCGCCAACATTTGTTCGCCTTCTTTTTGAAGGATCCGGACAATGTCGGCATTTTTCCCCCGCTTTCCAGCGGGTATTTCGATAAGCTCCAGCGCCATATCACGGGGAAAACGGCGCTGGTATTCTTCGAAACCACGGGTAACCCAATCGGGCATCCGTGTTCCTACTGCGATGAGCTGTAACTTCATCAGTCTTGCTTTTCTGACCAGAGCTTTTCAAGCTGGTAGAAATCACGGGTTTGATCTTGCATAACGTGCAGGATCACATCGCCCATGTCCACAAGAACCCATTCGCTGCTTTCGCGGCCTTCAACACCTAAAGGTGGAATACCGGCTTGCTTCGCTTCAACCACAAGGTTTTCAGCGATAGCTTTAACGTGAGTCTTTGATGTACCTGAACATATGACCATGTAGTCAGTGATGTTAGATTGCTTGCTGACATCCAGAACAACAACGTCTCTGGCTTTTAAGTCGTCGATCTTGTCGACAACAAACTGTTTTAATTCCGCGCTCTGCACGCTGGCGTACCTCATTAATTTTAAATAGCGCGGTAGTATACCAGTGTTGCTTGCCGGAATACATTGCCATTGGCAGTTGAGTGGGCGATATCTGCTTACGTTTCGAGCTAAGGTAAGTAAAGTCGTTGATTTTGGATGTAATCTAGCGTGACGGGCATGAGTAAATCGGCGGGGATTTCGCCTTTTGCCAGTTGCTCACGAATGTGCGTCGAGGAAATATCCTGTGGCGTAATTGTCACAGGGAAAATCTGCCCACCATTTCTATGGGCGGGGTTAGCAGCATGCTCTGCGAGTGCTTGGGCTTGACTGCGGGCCGTTAATATTTGCTGCATAGGATGCTCGGCATCGAGCTGCCAGCCCGGACGCTGGCAGACAACGAGGTGGGCAAAGTCGAACAAGCGTTGCCACTCATGCCAGCTTTGTAATTGGATGAAAGAGTCCATCCCCATGATAAAAAACAGTTCGTCTTTAGGATGTAAGGCTTTCAGTTGCTCAAGGGTGATAACTGTGTAGGAAGGCGTGTCGCGCTTTGCCTCGATATCGCACAGCTCAAAGCCATCAAGCTGCGAGCAGACATCGGCAACCATCTTGAGGCGCTGCGCTGTGGTTAAGTTAGGCTGCTGTTTATGGGGCGGAATATGGTTCGGCATCAGCAGGATTTTATCCAAGGCTAATGCGTGTTTCACTTCCATCGCCGGACGGATATGACCATAGTGTATCGGGTCGAAAGTGCCGCCTAAAATACCAATGCGCATATCAACTCTTTGGTTAACTTATGATTAGTCTATGGCTATATGTGCCAGATGCCGATGGGCTCTAGGATCAAATAACAGACACAGGTGGCTCAGCCCAGTCCAATCCTCTTTACCCTGCTGCTTTAAATTGAGCTCAAGTTTCGAAGCGAGGGCGAGCATATGTTCGAGTTGTTCAAGGCTAAGTCGTTGCAGCGCCGCTTGATACAGTGGCTTACGCTTATCCCAAATACGATGCTTACCCCAGAGTGCACTCAGTGCAACGCCTTGGGCTTGCTCGCATTTTAAATTGAATAACAAGCCGAGCTCTTTAAACAAGGCCCACAGCAGGATAGGTAAGGCTGTGCCTTCGCCATTGAGCTGGGCCAGCATGTGCTGCGCGCTATCCTGTTTATTATTCAGTAATGCATCCGTGAGTTGAAATACAGTGAAGCGCGATTGATCTTCAAAATAGTGGCTCAGTTCATCGGCACTGACGGGATTTGTTGGGCTTAGGAGTTGCAGCAACTGCATGGCTTGATCGGCAGCCAGTAAATTGCCTTCATACAGCGAATGCAGCATAGCACGCGCATCCGGCTGCAGATTGAGCTTAAAGTGCTTGATGCGGCCATCGAGCCAGCGCATAAACTGATCGCCCTCAGGCGTGGCGCAGGGCAGATACATGCCATGGGCATCTAAGGTCTTAAACCATTTACTGTTGGTTTGCTCTGTGGCGAGCTTTGGCCCTTCGATAATCAACAGCATATCGGGATTGGGCGTCTGCAATAGGGCTTGCAGTGTGCTAGAACCTTCGGCTCCGGGCTTAGCTTGGGGAAGCGTTAGCTCAATTAAGCGTTTACTGGAAAACAGGCTCATGGCCTGCCATTCCTGAGTCAGGTCGTTCCAATTAAAGCCCGTCTCTTGAATGAGTTGGACTTTTTCATCGAATCCCTGACGCTTGGCGAATTGGCGGATCTGATCTTTGGTGGTTTCAATCAACCAAGGATCATCACCAAAAATCAGATAACAAGGAAATAATTGGTTAAGGTGGCGGGAGAGTTGATCGGGATAGACTCTCATTTAGTCGATTATCCGCATTGAATTGATGGCCCGCATTAATTCACCTCAGTACTGGCCATCGCTTGCAGAATACGATCCGCAGCTTGGATACGCATTTCCTTCGTCAGCAATTCCATTTCACGACTCTTTGCTAATGCGGTACGGGGATCGTCTAAGTAGTCACGGCGAATTTCAACCTTGAAAGGCTGGGCTTCTTTGCCCGGCAATGCCACAGCAAATTCGACTAAATAAATCAGCTCATACTCGGCGACGTTACCCGTGGGATACAAAGATAAGGTCGAGCGTTCTAGAGAGTCGGTGATTAACCTTAATACTGGAACGTCATCGGCGGCGTCGACAACTTGGATATTGTTCAAGCGCAGGCGTTCACGTACTAAACGGGTGAGTTCGCTGTATTCATCCGCGCTGCTCAAACTTAAATGATTGAGGACATCGGGGATTTGATAACTGCGTTGAAGCTTAAAACCGCAACCGGCGCTAGTCATAATCACTAGTGCCATGATTGCGAAGCATATGCGTTTGATTAGCATAGATTTCGCGGTTTCCTATTCGTGGTATACCCTGCGGACTTGAAGTTGCAGCTATGCTGCAACTTCAATAGCTTTGAGTATAGCGAGTTATTAGCAGCCGTTAGTTAGCAACTATGCTAAGCAGTTTGCCCGGCACATAGATCACTTTACGCACCGTCAGGCCGTCTAGGTATTTGATCACGTGCTCATCACCCATACCTAAGGCTTCTACTGATTCTTTATCAGCATCGGCGGTCACTGTGATTTTTGCGCGAACTTTACCGTTAACTTGCACAACGATGAGTTTGCTGTCTTCAACGAGCGCCGCTTCATCAACGACTGGCCATTGGCTGTCTTCGATGTTGCTGCTGTTGCCTAACTCGTTCCACAGGTTAAAGCTCACATGCGGAATGATAGGGTACAGCAAACGTACTATGGCCGATAAGGCTTCGCCGATAATGGCTCTGTCTTGACCTGTGGTTTGTGGCGCTTTTTGCAGATGGTTCATCAGTTCCATCACGGCGGCAACCGCAGTGTTGAACATCTGACGGCGGCCGATATCGTCGGTCACTTTAGCAATCGTCTTGTGGACTTCACGGCGCAGCGCTTTTTGGTCACTTGTTAACGTGCTGACATCTAAGGCTTGGCTGTTAGCTTGGTTCACATGCTCGTTTGCCAGTTTCCACAGACGTTTAATGAAGCGGTGTGCGCCTTCAACGCCAGACTCTTGCCATTCCAGAGTTAATTCTGGTGGTGAGGCGAACATCATAAATAGGCGAACGGTATCGGCGCCGTATTTTTCAACCATGACTTGAGGATCGATACCGTTGTTTTTCGACTTAGACATCTTGCTCATGCCGGTATAAACCAGCTCGTTGCCGTCTTTGTCGATAGCCTTAGTAATGTGGCCCTTGTCGTCTTTTTCTGTGGTCGCTACATCTAAAGGAGAAACCCAAACACGGGCGCCTTTTTCGTTGATGTAGTAGAAAGCATCTGCCAGCACCATGCCTTGGGTCAGCAGTTGTTTGGCTGGCTCGTTAGAGTTAACCAGACCTGCATCACGCAGTAACTTGTGGAAGAAGCGGAAATATAACAAATGCATACACGCATGTTCGATACCGCCAATGTATTGATCCACGGGTAGCCAGTAGTTGGCTTTAGCAGGATCTAACATTTCGTCTGCATGCGGGCTGCAGTAACGGGCGTAATACCAAGACGATTCCATAAAGGTATCGAAGGTATCGGTTTCGCGCAGCGCATCTTGACCGTTGACTTGGGTTTTCGCCCATTCTTTATCGGCCTTGATTGGGCTTTGAATACCGTCCATCACGACATCTTCTGGCAGTAATACTGGCAGTTGATCTGCTGGCGTTGGGATCACAGTGCCGTCGGCTAAGGTCACCATAGGGATGGGGGCACCCCAGTAACGCTGACGTGAAACACCCCAATCGCGCAGGCGATAGTTGACTTGGCGCTTGCCTTTACCTTCGGCAACTAACTTGTTGGCTATGGCATTAAAGCCCGCTTCAAAGTCTAAACCGTCAAACTCTCCTGAGTTAAACAGTACGCCTTTTTCGGTATAAACGGCTTCGCTGATATCAACGTCGCCATCAACTGGCTTGATCACAGCCTCAATCGCCAGGCCGTATTTTTTCGCAAATTCAAAGTCACGTTGATCGTGGCCTGGAACTGACATCACAGCGCCAGTGCCATAGTTCATCAACACAAAGTTAGCTGCCCAAATCGGGACTTGCTTACCAGTGATAGGATGAATGGCGAAAAGCCCTGTGGCGACACCGCGTTTTTCCATGGTCGCGAGTTCGGCTTCTGATGTTGTGCTGTTTTTGCACTCATCGATAAAGGCGGCAAGCTCAGGATTCGTTTGCGCGGCGATTTCAGCTAATGGATGACCTGCGGCAATCGCCACATAGGTCACGCCCATTAAGGTATCTGGACGTGTGGTATAGATATCGAAGCTTTTATCGTGGCCTGCGACACCGAAGGTCATTTCTACGCCTTCGCTGCGACCAATCCAGTTACGTTGCATGGTTTTGACCTGATCTGGCCAACCATCTAAGGTATCGATATCGTTTAATAATTCTTCTGCATAGGCAGTGATCTTAATGAACCACTGTGGAATTTCTTTTTGTTCCACAGGGGTATCACAGCGCCAGCAGCAACCGTCTTGAACTTGCTCGTTCGCCAGTACGGTTTCATCGTTTGGACACCAGTTGACTGAAGCTGTCTTTTTATAGACTAGGCCTTTCTCGTACAACTTAGTGAAGAACCATTGTTCCCAGCGATAATATTCAGGGGTACAAGTGGCGATTTCACGGCTCCAATCGTAACCAAAACCCAGCAGTTTCAGCTGGTTCTTCATGTATTCTATGTTTTCATAGGTCCATGGCGCAGGCGCTGTCTTGTTGTTAATCGCGGCATTTTCTGCGGGCAGGCCAAATGAGTCCCAACCGATAGGCTGGAGCACGTTTTTGCCTTGAAGACGTTGAAAGCGTGCAACTACGTCACCTATGGTATAGTTGCGTACGTGTCCCATGTGGAGTCTGCCAGAAGGGTACGGAAACATCGAAAGGCAATAAAACTTTTCTTTGTTTGCGTCTTCAGTGACTTCGAAGGTTTTGTTGTCATGCCAGTGCTTTTGCACTAAGGCTTCAATTTCTGAGGGATTATATTGCTCTTGCATCACTCTATTTCCGGCAGTGCCGCCTATTATTTGATCTAACGCCATATCAGCGCGAGTAAGATCTGCATAGAATAAACTAGAAGCGATGCATTAAAAAGGTTCGTATGAAGGAGTATTGATTATGAATGATAGAAGTAACGTGTTACTAGGACTGTATCAAGCCTTAATTGCCGAAGTTAAATCTCAATTTTCAGAAGATAACACGCTGACTGCAAAGAATTTATTTAAATCTGTCACTCAAGGAAAGGAGTTTTTACGCCTTAAACAACAGGCAGGGGAAGATGAACTCGCTTTAGTAGAACAATTCTTAAAGCGTGATATAGCGAGTTTTCTGCGTGAACAAAATGCAGATAGTCTGAGTCATAGCCCCACAGTGATTACTTTGGAGAATACACTTTGGCATTGGCTGAGTGAAATCACCGACCGCAGCCAAGTTGAATGGCATGAGCTAGCGCAAGATTTTAAGCATCATGGTTACTATCAAAGTGGTGACATAGTGAATCAGGGCATCATGGTATGCACTAACTGTGGCAATGAAATGAGTATTGAATTTCCGGGACCTATACCCGACTGCCCAGAGTGTGACCACGAGGAATTTACCCGCGAGCCGCTAACGCCTTAATGATCCTATTCCATTAAAACGACGCTTCTGCGTCGTTTTTTTTGCTCAATTAAACCGAAATCACCGCTATCTCGGTTAATCAGCCAATATCAACTGTTCGTACGACAGTAACTGAGGATTTGGCCATCGAAAGGCGCCAATAAGAATTCAGTGTGAATGGGTTTATGTTGTGTATGCTCGTAACCTAATGCCACCATGCGTTTACTGAATTTGGCATGATTACCACGGCCGGGATCGACTAAGACTACATCGCAAACTGGTTTAGCATGCTGTTCTATAAATTGTGATAACAGATCGGCATGCTCTTGTTCATATAAAAGATCGCTACCAATGATCAGATCAAATAAGCCTAAATTAGTTTCTGCATCTGCCCAGCCAGTGCGCACAAACGGGATCGCCCGGCCATGATTTAAATCGACATTTTGCTTAAGGAAATTCTCTGATTCTGGGTGATAGTCGGTTGCTGTGATATCGGCGTGCCTATGGTTAAGCACTAGACTCGCGAGCCCAATACCGCAGCCCACCTCAAGAATCCGCTTATTGCCAATCTTGTAGTCTGCCATGTGGTGCGAGAGCACTTGGCTCGATGGCCAGACTATGCCAAATAACGACCAAGTTGCGGAGGAAATACCGAGCTTTTCGGCTTCGCCATCGATGTCGTCAAATTCCTGATTGTCTCTTAGGGTTCTGACATGAATATCGAGATCGCCAAACTCGTGGGTTTGGTAGCGCACGCGAAGCAGTGCCATAGAGTTGCCTTGATGTGTACCTTGGTTAAGGAACGAGGTAATGGTACCAATCTATTGGCTATGCAGGCACAGCAACAGTAACAGCAACAGTAACAGTAACAGTAACAGTAACTATGATTGGTATAAGGCCACGTCTAATCGTTCACCTTAACGTGGAACGCGCAATCAGCCTAATGTATTCGCAGACAATTGCGGGATAACACAGGTTAATTGAGTGTCAGCCTAACAACCTTGGGTGTTGATATCATATAGCGGCGGGGTGTTGGCATCGCTGGCTTGGGTGTAGCGGAAATAGCATTGATCGTCATTTACTAAGGTATTGTTGTTAAGATCGTAACCTATGTAAGTGATATCAACGCCTTGATATTGAATGATGAGCTTATCATCTGAGGTGATCCAGTTTTCCACATCGGTATTATCGAGGTAACCCCATTTCAATCTGGTATCGGGCGTGCCATCACCATTGAGGTCGATATCAATAATATCATCGCGGCCTGCAACGGCTTGGCTTCGCAGGCTGGGCATTTGGTTTTTTGAGTAGGCCAGCGTGTTGGCAGTTTTTACGCTGGCCTGTAATTGGCTCAAGGTTTGTACCCGAGCTTCTTTACTCAAACCGATAAATTTAGGCGCGGCAATGACAGCCAAGATCCCAAGCACAATAATGACCACAACCAGTTCAATCAAGGTAAAGCCAGCCGCATCTTGTTTATTGATTGGGTAATGCATGGTCTCTATCCTATTGCGCTTTAAAACGTCGGGCAAGACCAAGCAGAACGATTAAACCACAGAGCAGTAGCAGGGGTGTTTGGCCTAATATTGCGAACCAAGTTTGGCCTGTCACCAAGGGAATGGTTGCGCTTAGTACACCTGTTTCAAACTGGGGTAAGGATGCGGTGATATTGCCCTGTTCATCGACTACCGCTGTCACGCCATTGTTGGTTGCCCGCAATAGAGGGCGCCCCAATTCAACTGCGCGCATTTGGGCGATTTCCATATGCTGTAATGGGCCGTTTGAACTACCAAACCAAGCGTCATTTGAGACAGTTAACAGTATATCTGTCCCTTGATTAACGCTGTCGCGTAATTGCTCGGGGAAGGCAATTTCATAACAAATGGCGGGCGCGATTTTATGGCCTAGGGCACTTAGATTCGGCTGCTGGTATTCGCCTCTGGCAAAGGAGGACATAGGCAAATTAAAGAAAGGCGCAATCGGGCGAAGTAGCGCTTCAAACGGCACAAACTCGCCAATCGGCAACAGATGATGTTTCTTAAATTGATTGCTGCCATCGCCCTCATAGTCAGGGCCAGCTTGTTGTTTCTGATTATGATTACCAAGCACAATCAATGAATTATAAAACTCATTATTTTGATGGCTAATAATGCCAGTGATGATTGAGGTATGGTTTAGATTGGCGACTTTATTGGCGTTATCTAAAAAGTCCTGCACCATAGATTCTGGCGCGGGAACTGCCGCTTCTGGCCAAATAATGATATCGGCATCCAAATGTTCGCGGGATAAATCCATGTATTTTAATAGGGTCGGCCACAGGGCGTCGGGTTCCCACTTCATGCTTTGGGGAATATTGCCTTGCACCAGTGCCACTTTAACATTTTCACCCGTAGGATGAATGTCGGAAACCTTAGGTGTAGCCCAAACGGCCAGAATACTGAGCGGCAGTAAAAGCAGTAAACTCTTATAACGCTTAGTTAAACAAAGGGCTAATGCACCAGCGAGCATGGCCAGCACAAAGCTTAACCCTAGTGCGCCTATAATACTGGCAAGGGGTTTTAGCGGCCCTTGGGTTTGCGAGTAACCTGCCCATAACCAGGGGAAACCTGTCATCACCCAGCCACGAGCCCATTCGGTCAAGGTCCACAGGGCGGGGAAGAGGGCGAGATTACGCCAAAGGCTAAACGTGGTTTCGCCATTTTTACAGAGTGTTTTAGTTAACCAAGCCAGCGCTAAACCTGTTAGTGCCGGATATAAGGCTAAGTACAAAGCCAACAAGGCCATCAAGCCAACAGAGGCGATGAGCGGCATACCACCAAAGGTATCCATACTCACATGTACCCAACTGATCCCTACGGCAAAACAGCCAAACCCAAAGCTTAACCAATAGTAAAAGCTCGCCTTAGCGTCAAGCGCTCGGCTATGCCAGAGGGCAATCGCCATGGCAAACGGATAGATGATCCAAATGGAATAGGGCGCAAATGAAAGCGCCGTACTGGCGCCAAGGGCAAATGCCAGTACGAGTCTCAAAGCACTAGGTCGGGACTTTTGTTGGGCAAAAGCCCGGATTTGTTTTAGCACGAGTGATTATTCTACGTCTTCGCCAGTATTAGGATCGGGGAGTTTAACTCTGAGTTGGATTAAACGCCTTGTGTCAGCATTGATCACTTTAAATTCGATGCCTTCAATGATGATGCTCTCGTTTCGTTCTGGCAGATGGCCAAAGGCGTGTGAGACTAAGCCACCGACGGTATCAAACTCTTCATCGCTGAATTCAGTGTTGAATTCTTCGTTGAAATCTTCGATTGGCGTCAAGGCCTTAACCATATAAACCGTGTTGCCGACTTTGCGGATCTCGGTTTCTTCCGTGCTATCGTGGTCGAATTCGTCTTCAATCTCACCGACAATTTCTTCCAAAATATCTTCGATAGTCACTAGACCTGACACGCCGCCGTATTCATCGACCACAATCGCCATATGGTAGCGTTGTGAGCGGAATTCTTTTAGCAATACATCGACGCGTTTGCTTTCGGGTACAACCACAGCAGGACGGATCACCCGATCCAGTGAGAAGGGCTCATCACTGTTGGAGAAACCGTAAGGGATCAAATCTTTAGCTAGTAATATGCCTTCGATATGGTCTTTATCTTCGTTTACGACGGGGAAGCGCGAGTGACCTGAACCAATCACAGTGGCGAGTAATTCTTCGACCGAGTTGTCTATCTGGAGGGCGACAATTTGAGCTCTTGGGATCATGATATCCCGAACACGCATATCAGAAACGTCTAATACACCTTTTATCATCTCGCGGGTGTCTTGAGTGATCAGATCGCGCTGCTCGGCACCATCAATCACATCGACTAAATCTTCGCGATTTTGAGGTTCGCCCTGAAATAGCTGACTTACTCTATCAAACCAACCTTTCTTGTGGGCGTTCGTACTCGGGGGGATATCGTCACTCATAGTTTTCTCATTAGCTTTGATAGGGATTATCTTAGCTAACTATTGTTCCTTATATGGGTCAGTAAAGCCTAAGCCTTCAATGAGTTGTGTCTCTAACGACTCCATCTCTTCAGCTTCTTCATCTTCGATGTGATCATACCCTAGCAGATGCAAGCAACCATGTACAACCATGTGTGCCCAGTGCGCTTCTAAGGTTTTTTGTTGCTCACGGGCTTCATTTTCAACGACTGCCGCGCAAATGACAAGATCTCCGAGTAAAGGAAGTTCAATTTCTGGCGGTGCCTCAAAGGGAAATGACAACACATTGGTCGGTTTGTCTTTGCCGCGGTAGGTGCTATTGAGCATCTGACTCTCGCGGCTGTCGACTATACGTATAGTTAATTCAGCTTCATCCATGCTATTGCCAATCGCGGTCGTGGCCCAAAGGGCGAATTGCTCGTCCGTTGGCAACCAGTCGCAGGTGGTGGCATGTTGAATATCTAAGGCTAAATCAAGACTCATGTGCTGCGGCTTCCTGTTGTTTCTGGTATTGGCTTTCTTTCTTTGCCTTTAAGGTTTGCTCTTTTAAATCAAAGGCCTCATAGGCTTCGACGATGCGAGCAACCACAGGATGGCGCACGACGTCTTGGGAGACGAAAAAGTTAAAGCTGATTTCTTCTACTTGGCTTAACACTTCAATCGCGTGGCGTAGGCCGGACTTTTGATGTTTAGGCAAGTCGGTTTGGGTGATGTCGCCTGTGATCACCGCGCGGGAATTAAAGCCGATACGGGTAAGGAACATCTTCATTTGCTCGATTGTGGTGTTTTGGCTTTCATCGAGAATAATAAAGGCATCGTTCAAGGTGCGACCGCGCATATAGGCAAGCGGTGCCACTTCGATGACGTTTTTCTCAATTAAGCGTTCCACTTTTTCAAAGCCGAGCATTTCGAATAGTGCGTCATAGAGTGGACGTAAATAAGGGTCGACCTTTTGACTTAAATCACCGGGTAAGAAACCAAGTTTTTCACCCGCTTCTACCGCTGGGCGAGTCAGCAAAATACGGCGCACTTCTTGGCGTTCTAACGCATCCACTGCCGCTGCAACGGCAAGGTAGGTTTTGCCGGTTCCCGCAGGACCAATACCAAAGGTAATGTCGTGGCGCACAATATTGGCCACATATAGGCTTTGGTTTGGATTGCGTGGCTTAATGACGCCGCGGCGGGTTTTGATATTAATGCTGCTGTCGTCGCTCGCGTCTTCTTGCTCTAGGGCGATGGCTTCTTGAATGGCGATATGGACTTGCTCAGGCTCAAGATCGGGCGTGCTGCCTTTGACCGTTTGGGTCTCGATGTAGAGTTCTTTGAGTAAGTTGTTGGCGCTTAAACAATTGCGTGGCAGTCCGGTGATCTGGAAATGATTGTTTTTACGAACGATTTCAACGCCAACGCGACGTTCTATCTGTTTGATATTGTCATCGAATGGACCGCACAGTGAAGCCAAGCGGCGTGTTTCTGCGGGTTCGAGATACAGATTCATGGTAGTTAATTTACTGGACAAATAGCACTCCCAATAGCGAATAAGAAAGCAAGGTACGAGGTTGGTTAACCATCGCAAGATAATTTTAGTTTACGAGCCATGGCCGATAATTGCTAACGGAAAATAGCAATTGCCTCGGTAGACTTAAACAAAAGTGCGTTAAAGCAAAAGGGCGACTAAGTCGCCCTTCTTTATGATACGTACTGTGCAAGTTTATATCGGTAGTGTTTAAGCCAATTTAACCCTTATGGCTTAAATTGCGTCACACCCAGTTCATCATCTTGTTTGTGCTTGGCCAGAATTTCAGCCGGACGCAGGCTACGGCGTAGATCCATTTCATCTTCACCGCGGATAAACTTACCGCGCAGCGAGTTAGTATAAACGTCGACGATTTCGACATCCACAAAAGTACCAATGTGTTTTGGCTGACCTTCGAAGTTCACCACACGGTTGTTCTCGGTACGGCCACGCAGTTCCATTGGATTTTTAACCGATGGACCTTCCACCAGAATACGCTGCACTGTGCCCATCATATGGCGGCTGTAGCGCATGGCTTGCTGGGTGATGCGGTCTTGCAGAATCGCGAGACGTTGCTTTTTCTCTTCCATATCAACATCATCAGGTAAATCCGCCGCTGGCGTGCCCGGACGTGCGCTATAAATAAAGCTAAAGCTGTGGTCGAAACCTATGTCTTCAATCAACTTCATGGTGTCGGCAAAATCTTCTTTGGTTTCGCCTGGGAAGCCAATGATAAAGTCTGAGCTGATTTGAATGCCTTCACGGGCTTTACGCAGACGGCGGATGATTGACTTATATTCAATCGCCATGTGACCGCGTTTCATCGCCGTGAGAATACGGTCAGAACCTGATTGTACTGGCAAGTGTAAGAAGCTCACTAGCTCTGGGGTATCTTCGTAAACGTCGATAATATCTTGTGTAAATTCAATCGGGTGACTGGTCGTGAAGCGGATACGGTCAATACCGTCGATGGCCGCCACGAAACGCAGTAATTCCGCAAAGGTACAGATAGCGCCATCGTGAGTTGCGCCGCGATAGGCATTCACGTTTTGGCCTAGCAGGTTCACTTCGCGCACACCTTGCTCCGCCAATTGGGCGATTTCAAGGATGATGTCGTCCGATGGACGGCTGACTTCTTCGCCGCGAGTATAAGGCACTACACAGAACGAGCAGTATTTGCTACAACCTTCCATGATAGACACAAACGCGGTTGGGCCTTCGGCGCGTGGCTCTGGCAGACGGTCGAATTTTTCGATTTCAGGGAAGCTGATATCGATAACCGCTTTGTCACCACGGCGCACTTGCTCGATCATCTCGGGCAGACGGTGCAACGTTTGTGGGCCAAAAATAATGTCGACACATTGGGCTCTGTCTTTAATCGCTTTGCCTTCTTGTGAAGCAACGCAGCCGCCCACGCCAATAATCAAATTGGGATTTTTATCTTTAAGCGTCTTCCAGCGTCCTAGCTGATGGAACACTTTTTCCTGCGCTTTTTCACGAATTGAACAAGTGTTCAGCAGGAGAATGTCTGCCTCAGACGCTTCTTCAGTCAAGGTATAACCTTGGTATTCGCCTAACAGATCAGCCATCTTGGATGAGTCATACTCATTCATTTGACAGCCCCAAGTCTTGATATGGAGTTTCTTACTCATCAGTTGTGTCGCCCTAAGATGACCAATAAAAATAGCGCGACATTTTACCTGCTGTTATGGCTGCTGACCAGCTTTGTCCACATTTTTACCGATTGGCTTTTGCTGAGGGCGATACCCATACAAATGCTAGGTTTTTATTACTCGCTTGTACTTGGGCGAGGTTAAGACGGTTAACATGCTGAGCTTTGGCCATTTCCATCAAGCTATTACGCGCTTGGATGCCGATGTCTTCACGAATTTCTAGTCGAAATGCGCTCAACATTTCCGTGGTATGTTGATATAAGGCATAATCGAGCGGGTCGCGATAGGTCACTGTGATGGTTTCAATGTTTGGGCTCGCGACTGAGTTAGTTGCTGAGCTAGCCGCGATGGCTTGGCCTAGCGGTGCAATGCCTAATATGAGTGCAGTGCCCAATGTAAATGCTGTGCCTTGTGTAAGTGCGCTGCAAATTAATAAGCGGCTGGCTATGGGTAAAAGAGTCAGTGTTTTCATGACATCCTCGCTAATTTATACGGTGGATTCACTTGTTAACTCGTCCAATACGGCTTAGGGCTGGGTGCTAGTTAAGTGAGAGTGTTCAGCACGGATAACGCCAGCCAAATCACAAAATCGCGATTAAGTGATTTTGGCTATGATGCCCGTGCCACTTGAGTTTAGTCAGTGTTGAAACGGGTAAGTCTTGTCTTTGTAAGCAACTGTGAGCAGACGGGCTGATAGCAACATTTGCTCACGTTTGAGTGCTAAGAGACATACTTTTGATACAAAGTTCGTGGCTATCTCCTACATAGGTTTAGCCAATGCTGTCTGGGTAAAATAGCTGGCGCATAGACTTGCGCATAGATAGTGTAAAGACGTCGCTTGGGCAGCAATAAACATGGCAATAAAGGTGGTAACTAAGGTGGTAAGTAAGATGAGCCAAATTGATGAAACAAGTGCACCGATGACATCCGATACAACTCATTCTGACGTGACTCATGTTGATGTGATTCATTCAGACGTCACTCATGTTAAAGGCACTCATGTTAAAGACGCTGAGTTCGATGTCATTCTCGTCGGCGGCGGTATGGTCGGTGCGGCGACAGCAATTGGATTAGCCCTGCAGGGCTTGCAAGTGGCGGTAATTGAATCATTTGCGCCAGAGGCTTATCTAGCCGAGCAGCCGTTAGATGTGCGAGTCTCGGCCATTAGTGTGGCCTCTGAAACGCTGCTTGAACGTCTTGGCGCCTTGGACTCACTGCTGAAGATGCGCAATGTGCCTTATCTTGGCTTAGAAACTTGGGAGCTCGATGGCTGCATCACCCAATTCCACAGCTCGCAAATTGGCGCTAGTCATTTAGGTCATATAGTTGAAAACCGTTTAATCCAACTTGCCCTGTGGCAACAAATGGCGCAATTGGCGGGAATCACCTTATATTGTCCCGATAAAGTGGCGGCATTTACCCGTAATAGTGATGGCGTCAGTGTGCACTTACAATCGAATAGTAAACTTAACGCTAAGTTATTGGTCGGTGCCGATGGTGCGCACTCGCAGGTACGCCAATGGGCGGGGATCGGTATTTCAGGGTGGGATTATGCTCAATCGGCGATGCTGATCAATATCAACACCGCACAGGGCCAGCAAGATGTCACTTGGCAGCAGTTTACGCCTAAAGGACCGCGTTCATTATTACCTCTGCCCGGCAACAACGCGTCGCTGGTGTGGTACGACGATGCCAACCGAATAAAACAGTTAATGCAGCTTAACAACAAACAGTTGGCCGAACAGATACGTTTGCATTTCCCTGCGCGCTTAGATGCCGATTTCACCGTTGAGAATAAAGGCAGTTTTGGCCTCACTCGTCGCCATGCCCAGCGCTACTATAGCCAGAACGTGGTGATTTTAGGGGATGCCGCCCACACTATTAATCCGCTCGCTGGCCAAGGGGTGAACCTTGGGTTTAAGGATGTTGAAGCGTTTTTGGCGGTCATCAAGGATGCATTGGCCCAAGATAATATCTGGTGGTCAAATGAAGTGCTGGCCCAATATCAGCGCAAACGCTATCGCGATAACCAGCTGATGATGACGGCGATGGATTTGTTTTACGCAGGTTTTAGCAACGATATCCTGCCGTTAAAGCTGCTGCGTAATGGCGCGTTAAAGTTGGCAAACATCGATTCTCCAATCAAAAAGACCGTCCTTAAATATGCAATGGGGCTTAATTAATCCTGAGTTGTTCTGCGTTCTGACTCAGTGTGATGACGTGGCATTTGTTGACTTGGGCTTTGAGTGCTAAAATGCCGCGTTTTTAGCAGCTATGGTCAGTTCAGTCGGCGCTTTGCGCGGCTGCCATCGACGAAATAACGATATTGAGTGTCATGAGCGAAATAAAATTAATAGTTGGTCTGGCTAACCCTGGTGCTGAATATGCGCACACTCGCCATAATGCGGGGGCTTGGTACGTACTAGAGTTAGCTCGAATTTGCGGCGTGACTTTAGTGGCCGACAGTAAGTATTTTGGCTTGACCGCCAGAGCCGTATTGCACGGAAAAGATGTCCGCTTATTGATCCCGACGACTTATATGAATTTAAGTGGTAAAGCCGTGGGTGCTTTGGCGAACTTTTTTCGTATCACACCGGAAGAGATTCTGGTCGCTCACGATGAACTCGATTTGCCGCCAGGCGTGGCTAAGTTCAAGTTCGGTGGGGGCCATGGCGGCCACAATGGTTTGAAAGATATTATTGCTAAACTGGCTAACGATAAAAATTTCTACCGTTTACGCTTAGGTATCGGTCATCCCGGTGATAAAAACCAAGTGAGTGGTTACGTACTGGGAAAAGCGCCAGCTAAAGAGCAAGAGCTTATCGATGCGGCGATAGATGAAGCCGTGCGTTCTACCGAGATTTTGTTTAAGCAAGACATGGTGAAAGCCATGAACAGATTACACTCCTTTAAAGCGGAGTAGGTTTTGCTTTGGCGAGACCCAAGTATAAAGTGATTTAATTATTCAGTAATGTGCTGCCATAGGGCAGGACGACTAAACCTCGCTGATGAGTGTGACTCGTTAGCCAATAATCGAGAGAAAGGTAAGCATATGGGTTTTAAATGCGGCATTGTTGGTCTTCCTAACGTTGGTAAATCAACGCTTTTTAATGCGTTAACTAAGGCTGGCATCGAAGCGGCTAACTTCCCGTTTTGTACCATTGAACCTAACACGGGTGTTGTACCTGTGCCGGATCCACGTCTGGATGCGTTAGCTGCGATTGTGAATCCACAACGTATATTACCGACCACGATGGAATTCGTAGATATCGCGGGTCTTGTGGCTGGTGCATCTAAAGGCGAAGGTTTAGGTAACAAGTTCCTTGCTAACATCCGTGAAACCGATGCCATTGGTCACGTAGTACGCTGTTTCGATGATGACAATATTGTTCACGTTGCTAACAAGGTTGATCCCGCTGGCGATATCGAAGTGATTAACACTGAATTAGCCTTAGCTGACTTAGACAGCTTAGAGCGCGCGGTTCAACGCCAGCAAAAACGTGCTAAAGGCGGTGATAAAGACGCTAAGTTTGAAGTGGAAGTATTAGAAAAAATGCGTCCAATTTTAGACGAAGCGAAAATGCTGCGTTCAATGGAATTATCTAAAGAAGAACTGGAAGCCGTTGCTTACCTTAACTTCTTAACCTTAAAGCCGACCATGTATATTGCTAACGTGGCGGAAGATGGTTTTGAGAATAACCCACACTTAGACGCTGTTCGCGCTATTGCTGCCACAGAAAACGCTATCGTTGTTGCTGTGTGCGCCGCGATTGAATCTGAATTAGCTGAAATGGACATCTCAGATCGCGATGAGTTTATGGCTGATCTGGGTATCGAAGAGCCCGGTTTAGATCGCGTTATCCGTGCTGGTTATCAATTACTGAATTTGCAAACCTATTTCACCGCAGGCGTGAAAGAAGTGCGTGCTTGGACTGTGCCAGTCGGTGCGAGTGCTCCGCAAGCGGCAGGCGTGATCCACACCGATTTTGAACGTGGTTTTATCCGTGCTCAAGTGATGGCATTTGATGACTTTATCGCTCACAAAGGTGAAGCGGGCGCGAAAGAAGCCGGTAAGTTACGTGTGGAAGGCAAAACCTATATAGTTAAAGATGGCGATGTGATGCATTTCTTGTTTAACGTATAACTAGGATTAGACAAGCCCTAAACCTTGATAAATTAAGCTAAGTACGAGTAACAGTGTGTTATTTAGCACATCTGTTGCTCAGTTTGGTGAAGTAATAGCCGAACAGCTTAACCTAAGGGAAATAGCGAAAAAAAGCTGTTGACCTCGATACCTCGAATAAGCATAATACGCCCCGTTCCTCGCTGAGAGGGGCGCGTAATATCGAAGTGGCAATGTAGCTCAGCTGGTTAGAGCACAGCACTCATAATGCTGGGGTCGCAGGTTCAAGTCCCGCCATTGCTACCATTTTATTTAAGAAGCATATTCTTATATAAAATAGACGGCGATTTTACTCTAGCATTGATTGCTAGCATCTCTTCAAGATGTAAACACGAAGCTGTGCGGGAATGGTGAAATTGGTAGACACGCCAGATTTAGGTTCTGGTGCCGCAAGGTGTGAGAGTTCAAGTCTCTCTTCCCGTACCATTTTTAGAAACATCGGCGATAGCGGATGTTTGAAACAGAGTTAGTTGGGGTATCGCCAAGTGGTAAGGCACCGGGTTTTGATCTCGGCATTCCAAGGTTCGAATCCTTGTACCCCAGCCATTTTTTCTCAGTTTCCAAGTTGATTGGGGTATCGCCAAGTGGTAAGGCACCGGGTTTTGATCTCGGCATTCCAAGGTTCGAATCCTTGTACCCCAGCCATGGCAATGTAGCTCAGCTGGTTAGAGCACAGCACTCATAATGCTGGGGTCGCAGGTTCAAGTCCCGCCATTGCTACCATATTTAACTCTGTTAAAGTGATTTATCAGAGAAAAATCCAAAGTTGTTGAACAAACAATTTTGGTACATTTTGATGCGGGAATGGTGAAATTGGTAGACACGCCAGATTTAGGTTCTGGTGCCGCGAGGTGTGAGAGTTCAAGTCTCTCTTCCCGTACCATCAAAATGCAATCTTCAGAAAGAAGATTAAACACAGTTTATTGGGGTATCGCCAAGTGGTAAGGCACCGGGTTTTGATCTCGGCACTCCAAGGTTCGAATCCTTGTACCCCAGCCAAAAGTTAAAAAGCCTGTCTTCGGACAGGCTTTTTGCTATTCCCACTATTCGTTTTTACTCTCTGTTTTCGCACTATTCTTTCTTCCGCAGTGCTTCATTTAACCTTTCCCTTTTTTACTCATGTCCCTGTTTTAGCTGGCTTTAATTTCCGTTTTTTGTTTTTATCCAGTGGCTTTTTAAAGCGTAACTTTATAATGCGGTATCGGATAAAGTATCGACAAGTGAATAGGCCTATTCCAGCTTGGGTCCATATATGCTCAGCATTGAGTAAGGCTTTACATGAACTAAGGCCGAGCATTCTCTAGTAGAGTAAATCTGTGAGCGAGCATAAGCGCCAACATAAAAACCAGCGTAACGGCAGGCATAAGAAGCTGGGCTTGGATCAGAATGTCGAGCTGGGGAATTGGCACTTTATAAGACGACAGTGAATACCACAGTGCCAGTGGATTAGGCACTGTGGTGAGCTGTGTTATTGCTTTTTGACTTCTGGCACGACAGGCAGCGATTTTATTTCCGCTGGAACTGCTAGAACTGCTGGCATTGCTGGTGTGGCCACTTTTGCTGCCGCTTCAGTGAGCGTTGCTGGCAATACAGCATGCTCAGTGACAGCACTTTGAGCCGCATTAACTTCACCGGTGGCGACTGCTTTGACGGCATTAGGCACTGCTAACTGTTGCTGAACTTGATTCGCGCCCGCATCTAAGGCTTTTTGTTGTAACTTCTGCGGATCGGTATAGTCGGCTAATTCCTTCGGCCAGCTTGGGACCAGCTTTTGCGCTTGATTACTAAATTGCTCAGAGAACACTGAGGGCGCGCCGCCTTTCATTAGCATGACTGCCATTTGGTTGGTGTCCGAGTTCCAAACCAGACCGGCTTTTTCTGCCATCTCAGGTACAGGAGTATAAGTTGACACTAAATAGATGAGTGGACCTTCCTGCTGGATCTTGTCGGCCGTTTTTAGCAGCGACAGGGTAGTATCGTAATTTTTACCCAGCAATTCCTGCATACGGTTCTTAATGAGTGGCTGTTCGAATAAGCCGACATCATTTGGATCTAAACCGACAAGGGGCTTGAGCAAGGCCCACATCAATTGACCTTGGGGCGACATTAATAAAAGTGGAGCAACACAGGCGTTGAGCATTAACGCGAGCCACAGAATATGCAGGCAGCGCATTTTTTTGAGCAGAGATTTACTCAAGATAATATTTCCTTGGGAGTACCAGCAAGTCGCCGGCGGCGGATTGTAGCCGATTGGCATGAGGTAAACGAGTGGGGGCGTAAAGTAAATTTTATGCCAAAAAGTTAGCGTGAATGTTGGATTTTATCTCTATGAATCTAATGAATATTTACAGATGATACCGTAAATAACTTGCTGCTAATTTAATCAAAGATAATGGCTTTTGAGTGTTAAATGCAGATTTGCCTGTAAGCGGTTTATTTTTCAGTCTTACTCTTCAATCCTATATTTCAGCTTCTTTTTCAGTATTGAATATGTAAAGTTTGTAAACTTTGTTCTATTTGATAATCGATCTCATTTAATCTCGCACATTAAATTAGTTTAATGCAGCTCATTTCAGTCTTAGGCTGCATAGGGAAAGCCGATTCTGGAGGCATTTCTCTTCGGGTTGCTTTTGAGAGTGCACCATTGAAATTAAGAGTCAGTAAGTCGTCTTTGTCCTTTGCTCGAATTATTCATGTTTATGTGTCTATGGCGTTGTTGCTGCTGATGCTGTTTTTTGCGGTGACAGGCATAACGTTAAATCACCCCAATTGGTTTTCTCAAACAGATCAAGAACCTAAACGGGAGCAAGTGCCCATTCCTGCCTATTTATTACCCGTCGATACTCAAGATGCGCAGTGGCGTTTGGCAACGGGCCATTGGCTGAAAAGTGAATGGGCTATGGATATGGCCACTGCCGACATAGATGAAGACGAAATTAGCATAGTCAGCAAAGGGCCCGGAACTTACCGTAGCCTGACGTTGGACTTACTCGACGGCCAAGCCTATGTCGAAACCTTAGATTATGGTGTCGTAGCCGTAGTGAATGATTTGCATAAGGGCCGCAACACAGGCACTGCTTGGGCTTGGATACTCGACCTTAGCGCCGTACTGATTATTTTATTTTCGCTCACGGGGGCTTACTTATTATTGCCTCAAACTAAGCGCCTCAAAAAGTCATTGTTATACATGGTACTCGTCAGCGGTAGTTGCGGACTTGTGTATGTTTATTTCGTTCCCTAAGGAGTGTAGACCGAGTATGCGTCATCTTATTCGTACTGTTGCGGTGAGTGCTTTGTTTGTGAGTTCAGCTGCGTTTGCTGCGCCACAAATGACTGTCGATTTAACCTTGCCGGAAATTACCGAAGGCCAATATCACAGACCTTATGTGGCGGTATGGGTTGAGGATGCCCAAGGACAACCGGTAAAAACCTTAAGCCTTTGGGTTTGGGATGAAGGTCATAAATGGCTTAAAGACATCCGCCGTTGGTGGCGTAAAGCGGGTCGTGACGATATGAGTTTTGTTGATGGAATTGCATCTGCCACACGCCCTGCGGGTCATTACAAAATCGATTGGGATTTAAAAGATGAGGCGGGTAAAGCACTTGAGCCCGCTCGTTATACTGTGTTTATTGAAGTGGTGCGTGAGCATGGTGGTCGCGATCTCGTGCGACAAAATATCGATTTAACCACGGGGGACTTCTCTGTGCAGTTACCCGCCACTACTGAAACTGGCGTTATCGACATACGCTTAAGCGGCATGGCTCGCTGAGCCTTCAAATGAACATATTGCCCGTACATTACTCGTTAAACTTAAGGAAAAGGCATGAAATTACGTCTTATTGCATTACTTAGCACACTTTGTATTAGCCCGTTGGCAAGCAGCCACGACAGATGGATCTTACCTAGCCACTTTAACGTTTCGGCCGAAAGCCAAGAGGCCGTGTGGATCACTTCAGATGTGTCTGCCAGCAATCAAGTGTTTATGATGGATAAACCTTTCAGTGCCAGTGATGTACGTGTGTTATTGCCCAATGGTGAGTCAAGCTCTCCAAGCTCAAGTTATACCGGCGGCCGTAAGTCGGTATTTGACGTGCAATTGCTGCAAGATGGCACCTATAAGTTCGAGAAAGAAGTCACGCCGCGCTACTTCTCCCGCTATAAAGTAAAAGGCAAAGAAGGTTTTGTTCGTAGTCGTTTAGATAAAAATGCAACCGCCGCAGTCATGCCTAAAGGTGCCTCAGAATTAGAAGGTTCTTTAAATGTATCGCGAGTGGAAACCTACGTGACGCGAAATAAGCCGACAGATAAGGTTTTGGCTCCTAAGGGGGAGTATTTGGAATTAGTCCCTGTGACCCATCCTGCCGATATCGTTGAAAATGAACCCGCCACATTGCAGTTTGTTTATGATGGTAAACCCGTGGCAGGCGTCAGTGTTGCGATTATGAAAGACGGCAGTTTATACCGAAACAAGCCTGAAGAAATCGCCTTAACCTCAGATAAAGACGGTAAAGTAGCCATGACCTTGCCAGCGGCGGGACGTTATCTTTTACATGCATCGATTGAACGTCCAAACTCAGACACTTCCCTTGCCGATAAAACCGTTAGTGAGATTTTCCTTACGTTTGAAGCTGGGCTTGAATAGGATTCATTTTCCGCTTAAGTGACTAAGCGTTATAAATGACTGAGTGTTATTAATGAGTTAGCCTTCATAGTTAAATGCCCACAGCCGCAACGTCGAGTGGGCATTTTTGTATTCAGCCTCCCTTATCTATACGGCTTTTTATCAATGTCACCACAATGATCCTATCTGGCTCGCGGATTTAGATTTCATTGCTGGTAACTCCGCTTAAGGTTGGGTAAGCTGCGTCAATGCATTGTTCTTGATGCATCAAAGGCGCATAACGATTAGAATAGCGCAATTCCACCCTCATTTGACTGTGTTGACCTTAGCGTTGGCACGGGTTGCTTTTGTTTTAAAGGAGACGAAAGAAGTTATGACTAAGGTTCCTATGACAGTTGTCGGTGCAGAGCAGCTGCGTAAAGAGTTAGATATTCTAAAGTTTGACCGTCGCCCTAAGATCACTGAAGCCATTGCTTCAGCGAGAGAGTTAGGCGACCTGAAAGAAAACGCGGAATACCATGCGGCTCGTGAGGAACAAGGTATTTGTGAAGCACGTATCCGTGATATTGAGGGTAAGTTATCTAACGCGCAAATTATCGATGTCACTAAGATGGTGAACAACGGTCGTATCATTTTTGGCGCCACTGTAACTATTTTGAATCTCGATACTGACGTTGAAGTGACTTATCGCATAGTCGGTGATGATGAAGCGAATATTAAAGAAAACCTGATTTCAGTTAACTCACCTATAGCCCGTGGCTTAGTGGGTAAAAATGAAGGTGATGAAGTGTCGATTACCACACCTGGTGGCATGACAGATTACGAAATCATCTCAGTACAGTATTTATAATCAGCGAATCGATTTAGCTATAGAGTCTGCTAAGTCGTGCCGAGAGTATGATTTGTGCTCGTTCTAAAACCGCCCTCGGGCGGTTTTTTTGTTATCTGTAAATCCAGTTGGCATGCATGTTTAGAGATTGAGTTTTGCATGTGAATTTAAGATGTAGCTATGGATTTAAGATTTAGCTATGAATTTAAGATTTAGCTATGGATTGAGAACGCGCTTCAGGGTTGAACTCGAAAGATGGATAAAGATTAATTTGTCTCTTGCTGCACTTTTACTTAAGCTGCAACTCTAGAGCTTAATCAGAAAGTTTTATCAGAATTAACTCGGTATTGTGTAATTGATTTAGCACGAGTTTTATTTTAGACCCTAACGTTAAATAGCAAATGCTAAGCATGAATGGGGTTATTTTTCGTTTTAATAAGAGGGCACGCTTTGGTAAAACACTGGCGTACGGGATTGATGTTAGTTTGCGTGGCGATCATGCTGATTGCTCACTCGGCTAGCTATACGCCAAAAACCTCAGTACAACGCAGTAATACAAGTCATCATTATATTCAGACACATACAAATCTTAAGAAAGCGGCTCTAAAACAAACGGCCCAGATGCACACTGTGAGTCTTGATAGTTCAACTCCCGATGCAGAGCCAAGCGCTGAATCTCAAAGTTTGCCCGATGCTATTGCTCAATCGAATTCACATTCTGATGCGCAAACCGTTGAAAGCTGCGGCTCGTTGAGTAGCCATGATGTCCATGGTGCCAGCTCAGACTCAGCATCCCAGTCAACACCTTGTCCAAGCTCAGATTACGTGAGTCATTCGGACGACTTAAATTTTGCCCCAATCAATTCGCCGCGCTTTATTAGTCTTGCCCAACACGATGTGCGTGAGGTGAAGCCGGTCTATGTACTCGCAGTAGACTTTACTGCCGAACCGACACCCGATGTCGTTGAACCTACCGTTCTGGATATCACATCCGACTGGACGCTTTCAGCTGTATCTTCCCCAGCCCGAATTTCCGGGTGGAAAGTCTCAAATCTTCAATATCGATTTAGTCAACAAGCCGCTTAACCCACCTATTTAGGTGTGCTATCGACTGGAGTTCGCTCCCGTTGAACGTGCATGCCATTGCACTTTTGTTCTCACCGAAACCATCTCTATCGCGGTTATATTCGCTGTGATGACTTGAGTTTAACTGGCTAAATTTGCTGGTGCTCAATGATAGGTTTCGGAATGATATCAATATGTTCGCTTAGCTTTGACTCAAAAGTTAGGTGATAAATAGCGAGTTAATCCCATGGAAATAAAACCCAATAAACGGCTGCTAAATCACTATTCAGCTTGGAAATACTTAGTGCTTATCGTCACCATCATAGTGATGTTATTCAGTGCCTTGCCGACATTTTATGGTGAGGATGCCGCGGTGCAAGTAGGCGCTAAGGCTGGGTTAACACTCACGCCCGTAGCCCTTCGAGATAAGCTACAAGCTGAAGGCGTGACGGTAAAACGTATCGACCAAAAGAATGGTGAAACCTTAATTGTCCTCAATGAGGATAACCAACAAACCTTAGTCAAAACCTTGGTTTCGTCTATGGTCAAAGAGCCCAAGGAGTTGACCTTATCCCTTGCCAGTGCGGCGCCAAGTTGGTTGCAAAACTTAGGTTTTCAGCCGATTAAACTGGGGCTCGATTTACGTGGTGGTGTGCAGTTTTTACTCGATGTGGATGTTGAGCCTGTGTATCAAACTCAGGCAGAGGCGCTGGTTGATTCGCTACGTCAATTTATCCGTGAGCAGAAGATCCGTGGTGCCAGCGTCTATTTAGACCATGCTAGCCAGTTAAACCTGACCTTGCCCGATAATGACGCTCGCGCCGTCGTGCGTCAGATGATGAAACAGTCTTATCCCAATTGGCAATTATCTAATGCCGATGGCGCGGGTTTACAGATTAAGTTGAGCCAAGAGGAACAAACTAAACTGCGTAATTTAACTGTGCAGCAAAACCTGCAAGTAATGCGCAGTCGTATTGAAGAACTTGGCATCACAGAAGCCTTAGTGCAGCGCCAAGGCGATCATCGAATTCGGATTGAGTTGCCCGGCGTGCAAGATCCTGCAGCGGCGAAAAACGTCATTGGTGCTACAGCGAGTCTGGCTTTTTTCGAGGTGAAAGAGTCAGGCTCTGTGAATGCCATGGTGCTTAACGACAAGTCGGGTAAGCCTATTTATGTGAGCCGCACGCCTGTACTGGGCGGCGATCACATTGTCGATGCCAGAGCGAGTTTAGGTGAGATGGGCATGGCCGAGGTGAACATTAACCTCGACCGTGTCGGCGGGCAGAAAATGTCTGAGTTTTCCCGTACCAATATTGGCAAACCTATGGCGACGTCTTACAGCGAATACAGCCGTGATGAACAAGGTAAGGCTAAGCAAAATCAAGAGATTATCAGCGTTGCGACCATTCAATCCCAGCTTGGAGACCGCTTCCGCATCACAGGCGCGGGCACTTATCAAGAAGCGCAGCAATTAGCCCTGTTACTAAGAGCGGGCTCTATGACGGCGCCAGTGACGATTGTGGAAGAGCGTACTATTGGCCCGACGTTAGGTGCTGAAAACATTGAAAACGGTTTTGCTGCGCTCGGTCTAGGTATGGGCATTACCTTGTTGTTTATGGCGCTTTGGTATCGTCGTCTCGGTTGGGTGGCGAATATCGCGCTGATCTCCAATATGGTGATCTTGTTTGGCCTACTGGCGCTTATCCCAGGTGCTGTGCTGACCTTACCCGGTATTGCTGGCCTAGTGTTAACCGTAGGTATGGCCGTCGATACCAACGTGCTGATTTTTGAGCGAATAAAAGACAAGTTAAAAGAAGGTCGCAGTTTTGCGCTGGCAATTGATACGGGGTTTGATAGTGCGTTTTCGACCATTTTCGACGCTAACTTCACCACTATGATCACGGCTGTTGTGCTGTATTCCATAGGTAATGGCCCAATTCAAGGTTTCGCCTTGACCTTAGGTCTAGGTCTGTTGACCAGCATGTTTACCGGTATCTTTGCTTCAAGAGCCTTGATTAACTTAGTTTACGGACGTGATGCTAGTCGTCATGTGAGGGTATAACCATGAAAAATATCAATCTAACAAAATGGCGTTATGTCTCCAGTGCTATCTCAATTTTATTGATGATAACGTCATTAGCCATCATAGGTGTAAAGGGTTTTAACTGGGGATTAGACTTTACCGGTGGTGTGGTGACTGAAGTTCAGCTCGATAGAAAAATCACCAGCAGTGAGTTACAACCTTTGCTTAACGCTGCCTATCAGCAGGAAGTCTCTGTGATCTCGGCCAGTGAGCCGGGCCGTTGGGTATTACGCTATGGTGATATAAAGAGTGCTGATACTGAGCAAAGCAATGTCGATATTCAGCAGGCATTAGCGCCACTTAACTCTGAAGTGCAAGTCCTTAACAGCAGCGTTGTTGGGCCGCAGATTGGTCAAGAACTGGCGGAGCAGGGTGGGTTAGCGCTGTTAGTCGCTATGCTGTGTATTTTAGGCTATTTAAGTTATCGCTTCGAGTGGCGACTCGCATCGGGCGCTTTGTTTGCGCTGGTACACGACGTTGTGTTTGTGCTGGCGTTTTTTGCGCTGACGCAGATGGAGTTTAATTTAACGGTACTGGCGGCTGTGCTGGCGATTTTAGGCTATTCGTTAAATGACTCGATCATCATTGCCGACCGTATCCGTGAATTATTGATTGCTAAGCCAAAGCTTGCGATTCAAGAGATTAATAACCAAGCGATTGTGGCAACATTCTCCCGCACTATGGTGACGTCAGGGACAACCTTAATGACGGTCGGTGCGCTGTGGATCATGGGTGGTGGGCCGCTGGAAGGATTCTCGATTGCGATGTTTATCGGTATTTTAACTGGGACATTCTCATCGATTTCTGTTGGCACCTCATTGCCTGAATTGTTAGGTTTAACGCCTGAGCATTATAAGGAACAAGTGATTTCTGATACGCCTTAGTGCTGTATTTTAATTTGTAGTAAAAACAAAGAGGCCACTCAATTGAGTGGCCTCTTTGTTAACACAATAAAAATCAAGAAAAATTACTTTGCCTTTGGCAAAGCAATCTTCATTTCTGGTGATTGACGATAAATCACCAGAATATGACCAATAAGTTGCACTTTTGCGGATTGAGTTTCACGTACTATGGCATCAACGATGGCATTTTTTAGCTCTCTGTCGGCAGAGGCTACTTTCACTTTAATCAATTCATGATAAGCGAGTGCGCTTTCAATTTCAGCGAGTACACCTTCAGTCAATCCATTGGCACCAAGCAGCACCACTGGCTTTAGCGGATGCGCTAGACCTTTTAAATGCTGTTTTTGTTTGGTTGTTAAGTTCATTTCTACCAACTTTTGCTGAGTTACTGTTGAAAAACGGCTATTCTACCCTTATATAGCCTTTGTGTAACTCTCAATTGTTGCGGATTTTAAATGTCAGGTATAAAACGTACGGCCAGTTCTAATCGCTGGATGCTAGAACACTTTGATGATCACTATGTCAAACTCGCCCAAAAAATGGGCTTGCGATCTCGCGCTGCGTTTAAGCTTGAGGAGATCCAGCAAAAGGATCAACTGATTCGCCCAGGCATGACTGTGGTTGATCTCGGTGCTGCTCCAGGAGGTTGGTCTCAAGTGGCAGTTAAATTAGCGGGAGATAGAGGTAAAGTCATCGCCTGTGACATTTTGCCTATGGATCCCATCGTCGGGGTAGATTTTTTGCAAGGGGATTTTCGTGAAGATAAAGTCCTTCAAGCATTACTTACTCGCGTCGGTGATGCTAAGGTTGACGTTGTGTTGTCTGATATGGCGCCCAACATGAGTGGTTCAGATAGTGTTGATCAACCCCGTGCCATGTATTTAGTGGAGTTGGCGTTAGATATGTGCCATCAAGTATTGGCTCCTAATGGCTGTTTTGCGGTAAAAGTCTTTCAGGGGGAGGGCTTTGACGAATACATGAAAGCGGTAAAAGCAGTGTTTAAAGTCGTTAAAACACGTAAACCAGACTCTTCACGAGCGCGTTCCCGTGAAGTCTATCTTGTGGCGACTGGGTACAAGTTGTAGTAACCTAGCGTTAATAATCGCAAGACTTAATGAGGTCTAGTAATTTGAGTGACATGGCAAAAAATCTAATACTCTGGGTTGTCATCGCCGTTGTGCTGATGTCAGTGTTTCAGGGTTACTCCCCCTCTTCTTCGTCATCGCAGAAGATGGATTATTCTACCTTCTTAGATAATGTCCGTGATGGGCAGGTCGCAACTGTTGAAGTTAAAAGCGACCAACGTACTATTGAAGGTGCTAAGCGAACGGGTGAAAAGTTCACGACTATCATGCCGTTATATGACCAAGATTTAATTAATGATCTTGATCGTAAAGGCATCACCATGAAGGGCCAAGAAGCCGAAGAATCTGGGTTCCTAACCCAAATCTTCATCTCTTGGTTCCCTATGTTATTGCTTATCGGGGTATGGATTTTCTTCATGCGCCAGATGCAAGGCGGCGGTGGCAAAGGCGCTATGTCCTTTGGTAAGAGCAAAGCCAAGCTGATGAGCGAAGATCAGATTAAAACGACGTTTGCCGATGTTGCTGGTTGTGACGAAGCAAAAGAAGAAGTCAAAGAGTTAGTTGATTATCTGCGTGACCCAACTAAATTCCAAAAATTGGGCGGCCGTATTCCAACGGGCGTACTGATGGTGGGTCCTCCAGGTACAGGTAAAACCTTGCTGGCCAAAGCCATTGCGGGTGAATCTAAAGTACCTTTCTTCACTATCTCGGGTTCTGATTTCGTTGAAATGTTCGTTGGTGTTGGTGCATCCCGTGTGCGTGACATGTTCGAACAAGCGAAAAAGTCTGCGCCCTGTATCATCTTTATCGATGAAATCGATGCGGTCGGTCGTCAACGCGGCGCGGGTTTAGGTGGTGGTCATGATGAACGTGAGCAAACACTGAACCAAATGCTGGTTGAGATGGACGGCTTCGAAGGTAATGAAGGCGTTATCGTTATCGCGGCAACTAACCGTCCAGACGTACTCGATTCTGCACTGCTGCGTCCAGGTCGTTTTGACCGTCAAGTGGTCGTTGGCTTACCAGACGTGCGTGGTCGTGAGCAGATTTTGAAAGTGCATATGCGTAAAGTACCGCTTTCTGAAGATGTGAAGGCGAGTGTAATTGCCCGTGGTACCCCAGGTTTCTCTGGTGCTGACTTAGCTAACTTAGTTAACGAAGCGGCCCTGTTTGCGGCTCGTGGAAATCGCCGAGTAGTGGGCATGGAAGAATTTGAGCGTGCAAAAGATAAAATCATGATGGGTGCTGAGCGCCGTTCTATGGTGATGTCTGAAGCTGAAAAAGAAATGACTGCATACCACGAAGCGGGCCATGCAATTGTAGGTTGTTTAGTACCAGAGCACGATCCTGTGCACAAGGTCACTATCATTCCTCGCGGCCGTGCGCTGGGTGTCACTTTCTTCTTACCCGAAGCGGACTCAGTGAGTCAGAGCCGTCGTAAGTTAGAAAGCCAAATTTCAGTCGCATACGGCGGTCGTTTAGCTGAAGAGCTTATCTACGGTACAGAAAAAGTGTCGACTGGCGCATCACAGGACATCAAATACGCGACCTCTATTGCGCGTAACATGGTGACTCAGTGGGGCTTCTCGGACAAGCTAGGTCCATTATTGTATGCCGAAGAAGACGGTGAAGTGTTCTTAGGTCGCAGCATGGGTAAAGCCAAAGCCATGTCCGATGAAACTGCAACTATCATCGACGCGGAAGTGAAAGTCTTTATCGACAAGAACTACGCGAGAGCGAGACAGATATTGACGGATAACCTCGATATTCTTCACTCGATGAAAGAAGCCTTAATGAAGTATGAAACCATTGATTCACTTCAAATTGACGATTTAATGAAGCGTCGTGAAGTGCGCCAACCTGCCGATTGGCAAGTGGATGACCATGGTTCTAACGACAAAGGCAGCGGTCATGGTGAACCAGCTGAGAAAGCTGAAGATACTGTGACTACAGCGTCTGCTGAACCAGACTTGAAAGAGCCTGATGAATCACCTGCTAAGTAATTTGTTGTGAGATAAAAGAAAACCCCGTAAAGGGGTTTTCTTGTTTTACCTTGTTAGCAATTTGACTGCGCTGTCATTCATCCACTTTGCCATTACTGATATTTCGCCTCTGACATCAGTCACCTCAGATAGAAAGTGAAGGCTAAAACTAATGACGCAAGTTATGCCTATAGGTAAAATCGTAAATGTTCGTATTACTGGAGTAAATGCGTGTTTGAACTGATTGCTGGCACTAAACGCCTCGCGTTATCTTCGCCCATAGTGATGGGCATTCTGAATGTCACTCCCGATTCCTTTTCCGACGGTGGTCAATATTCTTCCTATGAACTTGCCTGTCAGCATGCCGATGACATGGTGGCTCAAGGCGCAGGGATGATAGACATTGGTGGAGAGTCGACAAGGCCCGGCGCCGCCGAGGTGAGCCTAGCCGATGAACTTGCGCGGGTGATCCCGTTAGTAAAATATGTGGCGACGCACCATGATGTGTGGATTTCGGTTGATACCAGTAAAGCTGAAGTGATGCGTCAAGCTGTCGCTGCGGGTGCACACCTGATTAATGATGTGCGTGCCTTGATGGAACCTGGTGCGCTCGAAGCTGCCGCAGAGTTGCACGTCCCGATATGCCTAATGCATATGCAGGGCGAGCCGAAGAACATGCAGTCTTCGCCGACTTATTATGATGTTATTGAAGAAGTTTCTGGCTTTTTAACCGAGCGGATTGACGCTTGCTTACAAGCTGGGATCCCCCGAGAGTTATTAATACTCGATCCGGGATTTGGCTTTGGTAAAAGCTTAGAACATAACTATGAATTACTGGCAAAGCTCGATTGTTTTGCCAAGTTTGATTTACCCGTATTGATAGGATTATCTCGTAAGAGCATGATAGGGAACCTCTTAGCAAAACCGACCTCAGAGCGTCTTGCTGGGAGCCTTGCTGGCGCTATGATAGCGGCCCAAAAGGGAGCTCATATCATTCGCGTACATGACGTTGCTGAAACTGTGGATATGCTCAAAGTGTTACAAGCGACACAAGCGTATTTTTAAGCATCGTTATGCTCTCGTTAAGCATTTAATTAATATTATGATCCCAAATCATTGGGACACATTTGAGTTTGTGGGGCGATATGAAAGAACGTAAATTTTTTGGAACTGACGGTATTCGGGGAAAGGTCGGTTCAGGTCAAATGACGCCTGAGCTTGCACTGAAATTAGGTTGGGCAGCGGGTCGCGTATTATCCCGCAGTGGTACCAAAAAGGTGATCATAGGTAAAGATACCCGTATTTCGGGTTATATGTTTGAGTCGGCATTAGAAGCGGGTCTTTCTGCCGCAGGTCTTAATGTGATGTTAATGGGGCCTATGCCCACGCCCGCAGTCGCCTATTTGACGCGTACGTTTCGCGCCGAAGCAGGGGTGGTGATCAGCGCATCACACAATCCTTATTACGATAACGGCATTAAATTTTTCTCGACCGACGGCAGTAAGTTAGACGATAACTTAGAGCTAGAAATCGAAGCTGAGCTTGAAAAGCCCCTCGTTTGTGTTGAATCACATCTGTTAGGCAAGGTATCGCGCATTGAAGATGCCCGTGGTCGTTATATCGAGTATTGCAAAGGTAACTTCCCTGCAGAACACACGTTAACTGGGCTAAAAATTGTGGTCGATTGTGCCCATGGCGCAACTTATCATATAGCACCAGCTGTGTTCCGTGAGTTAGGCGCCGAGGTGATTGCCATTGGTGATAAGCCTAACGGGATGAACATTAATGATAAAGTGGGCGCAACGTCCATGGGCAAGATTTGTGAAACCGTTTTGGCCGAAAGTGCCGATTTAGGTATCGCGCTAGACGGCGATGGCGACCGCATTATGATGGTCAACAGCAAAGGCGAAGTCATCGACGGCGATCAGATTTTATATATTCTGGCCTGTGATGCGAAATCCCGCGGCGTATTGCGCGGCGGTGTGGTTGGCACCTTGATGTCGAACCTTGGGCTTGATTTAGCCTTGCAAGCATTAGATATTCCTTTTGCACGTTCAAAAGTGGGCGACCGCTATGTGATGGAATTACTGAAAGAACTCGATTGGCGCATCGGTGGCGAGAATTCAGGGCATATCCTTAATCTTGACCACGGCACAACCGGTGATGGTATTGTCGCGGGGATTTTAGTGTTAGCGGCCATGCGTCGCCAAAATGCCACGCTAGAAGAACTGACTTCAGCGATGGAAATGTTGCCACAGGTGTTAGTCAATGTGCGCTTTGAGGGCGAGCATGACCCACTTAAATCAGATAAAGTAAAAGCGGCACAGGCACAGGTTGAATCTGAGCTTGGCGTACGTGGTCGAGTACTATTACGTAAGTCAGGTACAGAACCTTTGATCCGCGTCATGGTAGAAGGTGACGATCATAGTGCAGTATTGGCGCACGCAAATTTGATTGCGGATGCCGTAAAATCGGCAAGCTAATATTTGCCTATTTTGTAATGAGTGCGGCTGATACCAATTTAAAATTAAGGTGTTAGCTGCACAAATGAACAGAAATCTGCTTTGACGTGCAAAAAATAAGCATTCCAACCTGATATCTGAAAAAATTCGAATTTAGCTATTGTAACTTAATAAGTGGTTCGCTATTATTCACGCCGCTTTCAGAGGAGACAGTGATGGCACTCAGACGTCCTATGGTAGCTGGCAATTGGAAGATGAACGGCAGTGCGGCATTAGCCCAAGAGTTGTTCAAAAAATTTGCCTCTAAGCTCCAAAATGATTCAGCTGAAGTGGTTTTATGCCCGCCTTCTATCTATCTAGAGAGCGTTAGGCAACTGCTAGAAGCAAACAAGGAAGCGTTAGACGGTTCACTTGTTAGGATGGGCGCACAAAACCTGAGTCAACATGACTTTGGCGCTTATACCGGAGAAATTTCAGGTCAGATGCTCAAAGATTCAGGATGTCGATATGTGATTATCGGACATTCAGAACGTCGCCGTATGTACGGAGAGACGAGTAATATCGTAGCGGAGAAATTCGCCGCTGCACAAAAGCATGGCTTAACTCCCATTTTATGTGTGGGTGAGTCAGGTCCAGCACGTGAAGCAAGACGCACCTTTGAGGTGATTGCGGAAGAGTTGGATATAGTGATCCAGAAAAATGGCACTATGGCTTTTGATAACGCCATTATCGCCTACGAGCCACTTTGGGCTGTAGGGACAGGTAAAAGCGCTACACCAGAGCAGGCACAAGAAGTTCATGCGTTTATTCGCAAACGCCTCTCTGAAGTGTCTCCGTTTATCGGAGAAAATATCAGGATTCTCTACGGTGGTAGTGTAACACCGAGTAATGCTGCAGATTTATTTGCCCAACCTGATGTTGATGGTGGACTGATTGGCGGTGCTAGCTTAAACTCTAGCGAGTTTTTAAGTCTGTGTACCATAGCGATGAGCGCATAATATGTATGAAGTTCTAGTAGTTATTTACTTGTTGGTTGCATTAGGTCTGATCGGCCTAGTATTAATTCAGCAAGGTAAGGGAGCTGACATGGGGGCCTCTTTTGGCGCCGGTGCATCAGGTACTCTGTTTGGTTCAAGCGGTTCAGGTAACTTCCTGACACGCACTACGGCGATTCTTGCCATTGCGTTTTTTACTTTAAGTCTGCTGATTGGCAACTTAAGTGCAAACCACGCAAAAAATGAAGATTCATGGAAAAATTTAGGTTCAGACACTGAACAGGTCACACAACCTGTTGAGCAAGGAACCCAAAAGTCAGAAACGAAAATTCCTGACTAGTAAAAGGTGTCGCCGAGGTGGCGAAATTGGTAGACGCGCAGCCTTGAGGTGGCTGTGACCTAACGGTCGTGCGGGTTCAAGTCCCGCTCTCGGCACCAAATATAACTAAGATAGACGACATAAGTTCTCTCTTAGTTATTGCAAGAAATGACGATAGTCAATATACTTGCACACAGTTGACGCGGGGTGGAGCAGCATGGTAGCTCGTCGGGCTCATAACCCGAAGGTCGTCGGTTCAAATCCGGCCCCCGCAACCAGCTCCTAGTAACGAATAGTGTTTGAATTCGTTATGGTTTACAGGTTCTTGAAATTAATGACCTCGTGATTACGGGGTTTTTTGTTATCTGGGACTTTTAAATTTGTCGCATGCTTAGTATGTGGCGTTGTACTAGGGCTATTAAGCCCTTTTTTGTTTTTTCGGGGGTCAATCTTGGCAACGTTAGAATTCAGACTGGCAGAAATGCTCAAAGTACCTGTGGAAGCATTAGGCTTTCAGCTATGGGGCATTGAATATGTTCAAGCGGGTAAGCATTCCACACTGCGAGTGTTCATTGATGGTGAGAATGGTATCAATATTGAAGATTGTGCCAATGCAAGTCGCCAAGTCAGTGCTGTACTCGATGTTGAAGATCCTATTTCTACAGAATATACCCTAGAGGTTTCTTCGCCAGGCGTTGATAGACCCTTATTTACTGCTGAGCAGTATGCGGGCTATGTGGGCGAGGATGTAAAGCTTCAATTGACTATGCCGGTTGACGGCAGTCGTAATTTAAAAGGCGCCATCACTGCGGTCGACGGGCAAATGCTCTCACTGAAAGTGAATGGTAAAGAGTTAGTTGTCGCATTGGATAATATCCGCAAAGGCAACTTAATCGCTAAGTTTTGATGGTTTCAAGGTGAACGAGGCAAGACGAGATGAATAAAGAGATTCTGCTAGTCGCTGAGGCGGTTTCAAATGAAAAGGCCGTTCCACGCGAGAAAATTTTTGAAGCGCTAGAGATTGCTCTGGCCACAGCAACCAAGAAAAAATACGAAGGTGATATTGACGTTCGTGTTGCTATCGACCGTAAAACCGGTGGTTATGATACTTTCCGTCGTTGGATGGTGGTTGATGATCACGGTGAAGCGTTAGAAAATCCTTACCGCGAAATCACGTTAGAAGCGGCACGATACGAAAATCCAGACATCCAACCTGGTGAGTTTATCGAAGACGATATCGAGTCAGTGGTGTTTGACCGTATTACCACTCAAACCGCTAAGCAAGTGATCGTACAGAAAGTACGTGAAGCTGAACGTGCTCAAGTGGTTGAACAGTTCCAAGATCAAGAAGGTGAGTTAATCACTGGTATAGTCAAAAAAGCAACTCGCGAAAGCGTAGTGGTTGACTTAGGTAATAACGCTGACGGCGTGTTGTTCCGTGAAGATTTAATTTCACGTGAATCTTTCCGTCCAGGCGACCGCGTACGTGCATTATTGTACTCAGTACGCCCAGAAGCTCGCGGCGCGCAGTTATTCTTAAGCCGTACTAAACCTGAAATGCTGATCGAGCTTTTCCGTGTAGAAGTACCTGAAATTGCTGATGAACTGATTGAGATTATGGGCGCAGCCCGTGATCCAGGCGCGCGCGCTAAAATCGCCGTTAAGTCAAATGACCGTCGTATCGATCCTATCGGTGCGTGTGTGGGTATGCGTGGTGCACGTGTACAAGCTGTGTCGAATGAACTGGGTGGCGAACGTGTTGATATCGTGTTGTGGGATGATAATCCAGCACAATACGTGATCAATGCCATGGCGCCAGCCGATGTGGCCTCTATCATAGTTGACGAAGATAACCATTCAATGGATATCGCTGTTGAAGCAGATAGTTTGGCACAAGCCATTGGACGTAATGGCCAGAACGTACGTTTAGCAACACAGCTGACAGGTTGGGTTCTGAACGTTATGACAGTGGACGATATGAATAAGAAACACCAGGCAGAAAGTGCCAAGGTGGTTGATTTATTCGTTAACTCACTGGATGTCGATGAAGATTTTGCACAAGTACTGGCGGACGAGGGCTTTACGTCGCTCGAAGAAGTTGCCTATGTGCCTGTGTCTGAACTATTGGCGATTGACGGTTTTGACGAAGATCTCGTTGAAGCCTTACGTGAACGTGCAAAAGCGGCGATCTCAACTCGAGCTCTCGCTACTGAAGAAGCACTGGATGGTGTGGAGCCAAGTGAAGAGTTGCTAGCACTTGAAGGTGTTGACAGACACTTAGCCTATGTTTTCGCTAGCAAAGGTATTGTGACTCTAGAAGACTTGGCTGAACAAGGCATTGATGATTTGATCGAAATTGAAGAATTGACAGAAGAAAAAGCAGGTGAGCTCATCATGGCAGCCCGCAATATCTGTTGGTTTGGCGAAGAAGCATAAGTCGATCAACAGGGGGATTTAACTGATGGCAGATACTACCGTAGAGAAATTGGCCACGGAAGTGGGTAAAAGTGTTGAACGTCTGATTGAGCAATTCTCTCAGGCTGGAATTAAGAAAGGCCAAGCTGATAACGTGACTGAAGCTGAAAAGCAGCAGTTACTGGATTATCTGAAAAAGCAGCACGGTGGCGAAAATGCGCCAACGAAAATGACGTTGCAGCGTAAAACCGTATCGACCCTAAGTGTGGCTGGTAATGGTGGTCAATCTAAAGATGTTAAAGTTGAAGTTCGTAAAACACGAACTTTCGTCAAGCGTGATGCTAATGAGGCTACTCTGAAGGCTGAAGAAGAAGCGAAGGCCGAAGCAGAAGCTTTGGCAAAAGCAAAGGCCGAAGCAGATGCTGCTGCGGCAAAAGCGAAAGCAGAAGCTGATGCGAAGGCAAAAGCGGATGCAGAAGCTAAGGCGAAAGCCAAAGCAGCAGCCGAAGTGAAAGTGACCAAAGATACTTCACCAGAAGCTGAAGCGGCACGTTTAGAAGCTGAGCGTTTAAAAGCGGCACAAGAAGCGGCAACTAAGCGTAAGCAAGATGAAGAAGCGGCTAAAGCCGCTGAAAAAGCGCGTTTACTTGCAGAAGAAAACTCTAAGCGTTGGGCTGAAGAAGAACGTCAACGTTTAGAAGCTGAGAAAAACGGCGATCACCACATCACCACCTCTAAAGTAGCGCGTGCTGCTGAAGATACCTCTGATCTGGATGAAGAAAAACGCGGACGTCGTGCTCGTAACAAGAGTAACGCCAAAAAACGTGGTGGCAAAGATGCCCGTGACGGCCGTGAAAAACACATGCGTAACCGCAGTACTGCACCTGAGTCTATGGCGCACGGCTTTAATAAGCCAGTTGCAGCGGTAAGCCGTGATGTGCGTATCGGTGAAACTGTGACTGTTTCTGAACTTGCGCATTTAATGGCAGTGAAAGCGACTGAAATCATCAAGCAAATGATGAAAATGGGTTCTATGGTTACGATCAACCAAGTGTTAGATCAAGAGACCGCCCAGTTAGTTGCTGAAGAAATGGGTCACAAAGTTGTGCTTATCCGTGAAAACGAACTTGAGCACCAAGTGATGCAAGACCGTGACGATGAAGATGGCATCAAGCTAGAATCTCGTGCACCAGTTGTGACTATCATGGGTCACGTTGACCACGGTAAGACGTCACTACTCGACTATATTCGCCGCGCTAAAGTGGCTGCTGGCGAAGCCGGTGGTATTACTCAGCATATCGGTGCATACCATGTTGAAACTGAAAACGGCATGATCACTTTCCTTGATACTCCTGGTCACGCCGCGTTTACTGCAATGCGTGCCCGTGGTGCCAAGGCAACGGATATCGTTGTATTAGTTGTTGCTGCCGATGACGGTGTAATGCCGCAAACTATCGAAGCTATTCAACATGCTAAAGCCGGTAACGTGCCATTAATCGTGGCTGTGAACAAGATGGATAAGCCGGAAGCGGATATCGATCGTGTTAAGAGCGAATTGTCACAACACGGCGTAATGTCTGAAGATTGGGGTGGGGACAACATGTTTGCCTTCGTTTCAGCTAAGACAGGTGAAGGCGTAGATGAACTGTTAGAAGGCATTTTGTTGCAAGCTGAAGTTCTCGAACTGAAAGCGGTACGTGATGGTATGGCTGCCGGTGTGGTCATTGAATCACAATTGGACAAAGGTCGCGGCCCAGTGGCAACGATTCTGGTTCAAGAAGGTACTTTGCGCCAAGGTGATATCGTTCTGTGTGGTCTTGAGTACGGTAAAATCCGTGCAATGAAAGACGAGAACGGTCGTTCAATCACTGAAGCGGGTCCATCTATTCCTGTTGAAATTCTGGGTCTGTCAGGCGTTCCGTCTGCAGGTGATGAAGCAACAGTAGTACGTGACGAGCGTAAAGCGCGTGAAGTTGCCCTGTATCGTCAAGGTAAGTTCCGTGATGTGAAACTGGCACGCCAGCAAAAATCTAAGCTAGAAAACATGTTCGCGAACATGACAGACGGCGAAGTGAAAGAACTGAACATCGTTCTTAAAGCTGACGTACAAGGTTCACTCGAAGCGATTACTGACTCGTTAACCGGTCTGTCTACCGACGAAGTGAAAGTGAACATCATCGCTCGCGGTGTGGGTGCTCTTACTGAAACGGATGCAACCTTAGCGGCAGCTTCTAACGCTATCCTGGTTGGCTTTAACGTGCGTGCCGATGCACAAGCGCGTAAGACAATCGACAGTGAAAGTGTTGATTTACGTTACTACAGCGTTATCTATAATTTGATTGATGAAGTTCGTGCAGCGATGACAGGTATGCTGTCTCCTGAATTCAAGCAACAAATTATCGGTCTGGCTGAAGTTCGTGACGTATTCAAATCACCTAAGCTGGGTGCAATTGCTGGCTGTATGGTTACCGAAGGTACCATCAAGCGTAGCGCACCAATTCGCGTACTACGTGATAACGTGGTTATCTACGAAGGTGAACTTGAATCGCTACGTCGCTTTAAAGACGACGTTGCTGAAGTTCGCAATGGTATGGAATGTGGTATTGGCGTTAAGAACTACAACGATGTTCGCGTAGGCGACCAAATCGAAGTATTCGAAACCGTCGAGATTGCTCGTACTCTGTAACGATAATAAGGGCGGCTTTAGCCGCCCTTATCAATTTAAGCTATGGTAAGAAATATTATGGCAAAAGAATTCAGTCGTACTCGTCGAATCGCTCAGCAGCTTCAGCAAGAACTTGCTCAAGTGCTACAGCGCGACATGAAAGATCCTCGTATTGGCTTTGTAACCGTGAATGACGTCGATGTCTCACGTGACCTTAGTTATGCCAAAGTCTTCGTGACTTTTTTTGAGGAAGACAAAGCCGTTGTTCAAGAAAAGCTAAACGCTTTGATCAGCGCCGCTCCTTATATCCGCACTTTAGTGGCGGGCCGTATGAAGCTGCGTGTGATGCCTGAACTGCGTTTTATCTATGATAGCTCGCTCGTTGAAGGTATGCGCATGTCTAACTTAGTTAGCCAAGTGATCAACCAAGACAAAGCGAAGCAGCAGCAATTTGGCAGCGAAGACGCATCGGTTGAAGATGAAGTCTTAGGTGATGATGTTGCCGATGATGCAGATGAAACGGAAGGTAAAGATTAATGGCTCGTCGTCCAAAAGGTCGTTTTATTGATGGGATAGTGCTGCTGGATAAATCCACTGGCATGAGTTCTAACTTTGCATTGCAAAGGGTAAAGCGCTTTTTTAATGCGAACAAAGCAGGGCATACGGGCGCACTCGATCCGTTAGCAACAGGTATGTTACCTGTGTGCTTAGGCGAAGGGACTAAGTTTTCCCAGCATCTGTTAGATGCCGATAAACGCTATTTAGTTACCGCAAAGCTTGGCGAGCGAACGGATACCAGTGATTCCGATGGCGAAGTGGTGCAAACCCGCGCCATTGATTTTACTGAAGCGCAGTTATTAACCGCGCTTGATTTCTTCCGTGGTGAGACTCAGCAAGTGCCTTCTATGTATTCCGCGCTTAAATATCAGGGCCAGCCCCTGTATAAATATGCCCGTGAAGGCATTGAAGTGCCGCGCGAATCTCGCCCTATTACGGTATTTGAGCTTAATTTTATCGGTCTTGAAGGCGATGAGTTGACCTTAGACATTCATTGTTCTAAGGGCACTTATATTCGCACTATCATAGACGATCTCGGCGAAATGCTCGGATGTGGCGCCCATGTGATCATGTTGCGTCGCACTCAAGTTGCACAATATCCCTATGCAAGAATGGTTACCTTAGAACAACTTGAAGCGCTTGTTGCCCAAGCACATGAACAACAGATAGATCCGAGTGTTTTACTCGATCCGCTCTTGTTACCTATGGACACGGCCGTGGCCGATTTTCCTGAGGTGAATGTGCCAGATGCAATCGCCCCTTACTTAATGCAAGGTCAGGCTGTTCGGGTGCCCGTTAATGCAGACTTGAAAACCGATGAACTGGTGCGTATCACTTTAGGTGACATCCGCCGATTTGTGGGGATTGGTACTATGAACGAAGACGGCTTACTTGCGCCGAAACGACTCATAGTAATCCATGATGAGCCTGTAGAATCGCATTAGTCTGCTATCCATGAACAAATTAATTAATTTGTTCATGGATTAGTCTCCACCTTTTATTGCGCTAGGGTGGGTTTCTGGGTAGAATAGCGCGCCCTCTGGCTGAGTTAGTGATCGGCTAGAGATTCATAATTATTTATTTGGAGATATACATGTCACTAAGTACTGAAGCAAAAGCAAAAATTTTGGCTGAATTTGGCCGTGGCGAAAACGACACTGGTTCAACTGAAGTTCAAGTTGCTTTGTTAACTGCGCAAATCAACCATTTGCAAGATCACTTCAAAGAGCACATTCACGATCACCACTCACGTCGTGGTCTGTTACGTATGGTTAGCTCACGTCGTAAGTTAACTGCTTACCTGAAACGTACTGATTTAGCACGTTACACTGCACTGATCCAAAAGTTAGGTTTACGTCGTTAATCTCGCGTTGACTAGCGTGAAAAAGGAGGCTTAAGCCTCCTTTTTTATTGCCTAAAATTCAGTAGATGATTAAATCAAGCTGTGTAGGATTTAGGCCGGAGCATGTCGATATTATGTCTTTACGCTGGCCTTAACGCCGCCTAAATCTTGGGTTTGATTAAAGAACTCTAAGCACCACGTAGTCCATCTAAAGTGCTTATCGTTGCTGTCTGTGTCGCTATATACAGGGCTTCAAATTCCGCTTGGGGCAAGGGTTGGCTAAAATAGAAACCTTGGCCGACTTGGCACTGATTCTCCTTCAACCAATTCAATTGCTGCTCGTTTTCAATTCCTTCGGCCACAATGGTCAAATTAAGCTGCTTACCCAACATCAAAATGGTCGATGCGATTGCACTATCCCCTGGTAAATCGGACACGAAACAGCGGTCAATTTTCATGGTGGTGATGGGTAAATGGCGTAGGTAAGAAAGTGATGAATACCCAGTGCCGAAGTCATCGACGGCAATACCAAATCCTGCAGATTTTAGTTGCTCAAGTTTAGCGATAGCCAATTCAATGTCGTTCATCAATGAGGTTTCAGTGATTTCAATTTCCAACAACTCGGGTTGGATTTGATAGCGTAATGCCATCTGCTTGATATCGGGAACTAAACTAGCATCGGCAAATTGTTGTGAGGCAACATTAATCGCAATTGGGATGGCATAGTTATATTTTTTCTGCCACTCCCTCAAGACTTTGCAGCTTTGTTCTATTACCCAGCGTCCAATTGGAATGATGATCCCTGTTTCTTCCGCGACGGGAATAAAAGAAACCGGACTGATGAGTCGGCCGTCTTTTTGCCAGCGGATCAGGGCTTCACAGGCGATCACTTTGCCCGTTTGTAGGTCGAGTTTTGGCTGAAAATACAGTAAAAATTCGTTGTTTTTTAACGCATCATGCAAAGATGCTTCGGTGCGTAAACGCACAGCTGCGCGCTCTGTCATCTGCTGTTTAAAGAAGGCCCATTGATTCGAGCCTGCAGCTTTCGCGCTGTACATGGCAATGTCAGCGTGACGGATCAAATCTTCAGCACTGTTACCGTCTTCGGGATAAATAGAAATCCCAATCGATGCCGCAGGATGAATTGCATGTTCATTTAACTGGATAGGGACATTAAGCTGGATCAGTAGCTTATCTACAAAATCTGCCGCTTGGTCTGGGGTGTGAACTGTATCAGCCAGAATAACAAATTCATCGCCTCCTAAGCGGGAAACTGTGCCTTTATCGCCAACGAAGCGTTCAAGGATGCGGGCAATACGGGCAAGAAATTGATCGCCTAATGCGTGGCCAAGGGAATCGTTGATATTCTTAAAGCGGTCTAAGTCGATAAACATCAAGGCAAAGCTGCGTTTGTGTACTCGCGAACGTTGGATTGTGACTGCGATGGTTTCAAGCAATAGCGTGCGGTTGGGTAAGCCTGTTAGCGGATCTCGGGTCGCCATCTTGCGCAGTTTGGATTGGGTCTGGCTAAATTGGATAAGAATTTGGTTGAATTTAGAGGTCACTAGTCCGAGTTCATCATCCTTGTGCGCATTGGACATAGGTAAGAGGTTTTCGTCCGGAGAGTCGGGCTCAATCTTATCTATGGCCTCGCTGATGCGTGCTATAGGCTGAGTTAAGAAGCGATGGAAGACGACAGATAATACTAAGGTGAGCAAGAGAGCGCGGGCAAGTGTGGCGAAAAAACTAAATCTTAACTGTGAGAAAAGGGTATTTGTCAGCTCTTGGGTGTCGTAGAAAACTGTTAATGTGCCGATAAGTTGTTGCTGTTGGGTGCCTTCAAAATAAAAAGGGCGGTACAGCGGGCGAGATATTTCCTTGAGATCATCAAATAATTTGTTACTTAAGCTGATAAAAGTCTGCGAGTTGTTCTTTTTATTATTGCTGACTGAAACAAACATGGAACCATCGTCCAGCTCAATCACTGCTGAGCCGACATGTTCAACCTTAATGGCCCCTTCTAATGTTTGGCGGGCTAAATTATCATCCAAAGCCCAGACGGCATTTGCTGCTGGTTGTTCAACTGAATCAAGGAGTTCTTGCTGGGTAGTTGTGAGCTGTTGTTTGGTTGATACGACGACTAAAGCGATTTCAACAATAAAAATTGCAATGGCAAAAAAGAGGGCGGTAAATACGACTAGATTAGTTTGTTTCCACGTCAGTGACTTAAAACGGCCTGTCATCGGGCGCATCCTTTATGATAATTATTCACCATCTGCGAGAATTTCCGTATCAATGTAAACCGCAACTCTTTGTTGATTTAACCACTTTAGTGAAAAGTTACGTATTTGTCATCATTATCTGCTCTTTATCTATTGATCCGATTTGCAGTATACTTACGCGCGTAATTCAAGGTCATTAATTAAGGAATGGGTCACGTGAATCCTATTGTAAAGAGTTTTGAGTATGGTCAACATACAGTCACCCTGGAAACAGGTGTTATAGCGCGTCAAGCAGATGCAGCCGTTTTAGCGAGCATGGGTGACACGACTGTGTTGGTCACTGTTGTCGGTAAAAAAGAAGCAGAAGCTGGTCGTGACTTTTTCCCTCTGACTGTTAACTATCAAGAAAAAACCTACGCAGCAGGTAAAATTCCTGGTGGTTTCTTTAAGCGTGAAGGCCGTCCTTCAGAAGATGAGACTTTAATTGCTCGTCTGATTGACCGTCCAATTCGCCCTCTTTTCCCTAATGGTTTCAAAAATGAAGTTCAAGTTATCATTACTGTAGTCTCTGTCGATCCACAAATCGAGCCAGATATCATCTCCATGATAGGTACTTCAGCGGCACTGGCTATTTCTGGTATTCCATTCAGCGGTCCTTTAGGTGCTGCACGTGTGGGTTACATTGATGGCGAATACGTGTTGAACCCAAGTGTTGCGCAACTTGCAACCAGCCAACTGAACTTAGTGGTTGCTGGTACTGCTGGCGCAGTATTAATGGTGGAATCAGAAGCCCAAGCATTACCAGAAGAAGTGATGTTAGGTTCTGTTGTTTACGGTCACGATCAACAACAAGTGGTTATCAAAGCGATTGCTGAATTTAAAGCAGAAGCCGGTAAACCAACTTGGGATTGGACTGCACCAACGCAAGATGCCGATTTAGTCGCCCAAATCAAAGAGCTTGCAGAAGCGGGTTTAGGTGATGCGTATAAAATCCAAGTTAAACAAGATCGTTATGCTCAAGTTTCTGTTGTTAAAGCAGCAACAAAAGAAGCCTTGTTAGCCAGCAATCCAAGCATTGATTTACGTGAAGTAGACAACTTGCTGGGTAGCTTAGAGAAGAAAGTGGTTCGTGGTCGCATCATCCGTGGTGAGCCACGTATCGATGGTCGTGAACCAGACATGATCCGTGCCTTAAGTGTGTTAGCGGGCGTATTGCCACGTACTCACGGTAGCGCATTGTTCACTCGTGGTGAAACTCAAGCGTTAGTCACTTGTACTTTAGGTACTGAACGTGATGCACAGAAGATTGACAGCATCATGGGCGAGCGCACTAACCGTTTCATGCTGCACTATAACTTCCCTCCATACTCTGTTGGTGAAACAGGCATGGTGGGTTCACCTAAGCGCCGCGAAATCGGTCATGGTAAGTTAGCATGGCGCGGTATCAATGCTGTTATGCCTTCAGCTGCTGAATTCCCATACAGCGTGCGCGTTGTATCTGAAATCACTGAATCTAACGGTTCAAGCTCTATGGCGTCAGTATGTGGTACTTCACTAGCGCTGATGGATGCCGGTGTGCCTATCAAAACTTCTGTAGCGGGTATCGCTATGGGTCTAGTGAAAGAAGGCGATGATTTCGTTGTTCTTTCTGACATCTTAGGTGATGAAGATCATTTAGGTGACATGGACTTTAAAGTGGCGGGTACACGTGATGGTATTACTGCATTGCAGATGGATATCAAGATCGAAGGTATCACTAAAGAAATCATGGATATCGCACTGCAACAAGCCTATGGCGCGCGTGTACATATCCTGAACGTGATGGATCAAGCGATTGGTTCACACCGTGATGATATTTCTGATCACGCTCCACGTATCACTGTTATCAAGATCAACCCAGAAAAAATCCGTGACGTTATCGGTAAAGGCGGCGCAGTTATCCGTGCTCTGACCGAAGAAACCGGCACTACGATTGAGCTGGAAGATGATGGTACTGTGAAAATTGCTTCTTCAAATGGTGAAGCAACCAAAGAAGCTATCCGTCGTATCGAAGAAATCACTTCAGAAGTTGAAGTGGGTCGTATCTACAACGGTAAAGTTATCCGTATCGTTGATTTCGGTGCGTTCGTGAACATTCTGCCGGGCAAAGACGGTTTAGTACACATTTCACAAATCAGTGATGAGCGTGTTGCTAACGTGTCTGATCACCTTGAACTGAACCAAGAAGTTGCTGTTAAAGTAATGGAAGTGGATCGTCAAGGCCGCGTACGTCTGTCAATCAAAGAAGCACAAACTAAAGAAGCTGCAGCTGCTGAATAATGAGTCTTTGACTTATTATAGGCATACACTTTCTAAGTGATTGCATCAAAAGGAGATCAAATGATCTCCTTTTTTGTTTTTGGCATTAAGAAAGTCAGTATTAATCTTAATTCCCCAATAGCAGTCCTGTGGTGGGATTGCTATCATGAAGATTCTTCTGCGTATGTTGGGAATCTAAAAAGGTAGAAATGGATGAGTCTTAAAATTAGAACCGCTGTCGTTGCTGTGCTGGCGGGCGCCAGTCTGTTGTTAGCCGGATGCGCTACCACCCAGTCTCCTTTAGATAACCATAATGATGTTGAAGGTAAATTGGTTATCGCACCTGTCATGCCCGATTATAAAGTGGAAGTGACGTTAGCGAAGCTCAACGAGATTTTGGCTACGGTCGAATTAACCAATGAGCAAAGAGCCAGATTTCATTACGATCGCGGTGTGATTTACGACAGTGTGGGCTTAAGACTGCTCGCGCGCATCGATTTTATGCAAGCGCTGAAGCTGCAACCCGATCTCGCTGATGCTTATAATTTTCTTGGGATTTATTACACCCAAGAAGGCGAATACGCTAGCGCCTATGAAGCATTCGATGGCGTATTAGAACTCGCTCCTAACTACGATTACGCCTATTTGAATCGCGGTATTGCCTTGTACTATGGCGACCGTAACGATTTAGCCACTAAAGATATGCAGGCATTTTATGCTGGTGATAATAAAGATGGTTATCGGGCATTATGGCTGTATTTGATTGATTTTAAAGATGATGCAGTTGAAGCTAAAAAACAGTTAGCTGAAAACCGTAAGAATTTAGACAATGATGCTTGGGCGACCGTTATCGTTGATTATTATTTAGGAACAAAGAGCCATGATGAGGTGTTTGCTGCTGCGAAAGTTGGCTTAACTCATCCCAAAGAATATGCCGAACGTTTATGTGAGGCTTATTTTTACTTGGCGAAAATGGCAATAGAAAACAAGCAATATCAAGATGCTGCTAACTATTTCCGCTTAGCATTGGCAACCAATATTTATGATTTTGTTGAACATAGATATGCGCGGATTGAGCTCGCTAAAGTCAAAGGTTTGCTCGAAGCCACAAAATAACCCTCATCAGCCCGAGCTCATCTCGGGCTTTGCCTAGCCAAGCTCGAACTGAGGCGCTATAATTTGCGCCTTTTTAGCGATACTAGTGCATAGGTTAACATGTCAGGCAATAAAGTAGAGGTCGATAAACGTCGCACCTTCGCGATCATATCGCACCCCGACGCGGGTAAAACAACCATTACCGAAAAAGTGCTGTTATTCGGAAACGCTTTGCAAAAAGCGGGAACGGTTAAAGGCAAAAAATCGGGTCAGCATGCTAAGTCTGACTGGATGGAAATGGAGAAGGACCGTGGTATTTCGATTACTACGTCTGTTATGCAGTTCCCCTATGGTGGCGCCCTCGTTAACCTACTCGACACGCCTGGTCACGAAGACTTCTCTGAAGATACCTATCGTACGCTAACGGCTGTTGACTCCTGTCTGATGGTCATTGACTCTGCAAAGGGTGTAGAAGACCGTACCATTAAGTTGATGGAAGTGACCCGTCTGCGTGATACGCCGATCGTGACCTTTATGAACAAACTCGACCGTGATATCCGAGATCCTATCGATTTGATGGATGAAGTCGAAAACGTACTGAATATTGCCTGCGCACCTATTACTTGGCCTATTGGCAGCGGTAAAGAATTCAAAGGTATTTACCACATACTGCGTGATGAAGTCGTGCTGTATCAAAGTGGTATGGGGCATACTATCCAAGAGCGTCGCGTGGTGAAGGGTATTAATAATCCTGATCTTGATAAAGCGATAGGCAGTTATGCCGCTGATTTACGTGATGAGATGGAATTAGTGCGTGGCGCGTCGAATGAATTTGATCATGCGGCTTTCTTGAAAGGTGAGCTGACGCCAGTGTTCTTTGGTACCGCGTTAGGTAACTTTGGTGTGGATCATATTCTTGACGGTATCGTTGAGTGGGCACCTAAGCCATTACCGCGCGAAAGCGATGCACGCGTAGTTATGCCTGAAGAAGAGAAATTCACTGGTTTTGTGTTTAAAATCCAAGCAAATATGGATCCAAAACACCGTGACCGTGTCGCCTTTATGCGTGTTTGTTCTGGCCGTTACGAGCAGGGCATGAAAATGCACCATGTGCGTATCGGTAAAGATGTTAACGTCAGCGATGCATTGACCTTTATGGCGGGCGATCGTGAGCGTGCTGAAGAAGCTTACCCAGGCGATATCATTGGTTTGCATAACCATGGCACTATTCGTATTGGCGATACTTTTACCCAAGGTGAAAAGTTCCGCTTCACTGGCGTGCCTAACTTTGCGCCTGAAATGTTCCGCCGTATCCGTCTGCGCGATCCACTCAAGCAAAAGCAACTATTAAAAGGCTTAGTACAGTTGTCTGAAGAAGGTGCTGTGCAAGTATTCCGCCCAATCGATACTAACGATTTAATTGTTGGCGCCGTGGGTGTACTGCAGTTTGAAGTGGTTGTTGGACGTCTTAAGAGCGAATACAACGTTGAAGCCATTTACGAAGGTATCAGCGTTTCGACCGCTCGCTGGGTTTATTGCAAGGATGAGCGTAAGCTTGAAGAGTTCCGCCGCAAGTGTAGCCAAAACTTAGCACTCGATGGTGGTGATAACTTAACCTATATTGCGCCAACTATGGTCAACCTGAATCTTTCGATGGAAAGATATCCTAATATTGAGTTTGCGAAAACCCGCGAGCATTAATTAGGTTGGGTTTAGAATAGTTGTTGAAATGGCGGTGAATTCACCGCCATTTTTGTATCTAATGAAATCTAAAAACGGTTCTGGATGTGAATGATGGCGAATTGGATCACAAAAACATGGCAGGTTTATATTCAGTGGTGCGACCGCATGGGGCTGACACCTGAAAATCGTCGTTGTTGTATGCCACGCCTTGAAGATCCGCCATTAGCGATAAAATGCGCTAAAACGACAGCAGCTGATGAAACGGCATTGCCGCCTGAAGCGCATTCAAACGGTCAATCGACCGCAGAGTGAGGTATTTGCAGTGATTGATACCCACGCACATCTAGATTTTGCCGAGTTTGATCTTGACCGCGATACTGTAGTGCAGCGAATGCACAGTGTTGGGGTTAATAATCTGATTATTCCTGGCGTGTCCCCGCAACACTGGCACAAACAGCTCGCTGTTGCCGCACAATATCAAACCTATTTTGCCCTTGGCATCCATCCTTGGTTTTGCCCAGAGAATGTTGATGCAGGGATCTTAGCATTAACATCTAAAGTTGCCGCGTTGCTCGAATGTCCTCGTTTTGTTGCTATTGGTGAATGTGGCTTAGATAAACTTTATTCCGCTACTTGGCCGCAGCAGTTAGCGTTTTTTGAGGCGCAATTGACGTTAGCTAAATCCGTTAATCTGCCGGTGATTATTCATAGTGTTAAAGCGCATCCCGAGGTTTTGGCCTGTTTAAAAAAGTATCAATTGCCTAGAGGCGGTGTGATACATGCTTTTTCTGGCAGTGTTGAGATAGCACAGGAATATATTAAGTTAGGTTTTAAGTTGGGAATTGGTGGTTTGATTATGAATCCCAATGCCAAAAAATTACTCAAAACAGTCACTGAACTCCCACTCGAACACCTCATACTTGAGACTGATTCTCCGGCAATGACGCCGATAAATGTTACTGAAAAACGTAACCAACCCGCTAACCTTGTTCTTTTTATAGACAAAATCGCTACTTTGCAAAAAAAATCAAGTGTTCTAATATCAGAACACTTGATGTCGAATGCTATGCAACTGTTTGACCTTTAGTTGTTTTTAAATAAACAGGTGTAGGTCGCACTAGCATTCTGCACTAAGCGATTGAAATTAAACTCCAAAAATATGATCAAAACGACGATTTTCGACTTAGGCTCGGGTATAATCTGACTCGGAAATAGGTTGATTAACAACATAATTAAAAAGTGTTAACAATAGGGTGATGGTTAATGAATATATTGATGAGTTTAGTAGGGGTGGTCACCCTACTTGCGATAGGTTTCCTCCTATCGAATAACAAAAAAGCAATTAATTTGCGTACAGTGGGTGGCGCGTTAGCTATCCAAGCTGCTTTCGGTGGTTTTGTACTGTACGTTCCTGTTGGTAAAGACATTCTGAAAGGTATGTCTGATGCGGTTTCTAGCGTTATTGGTTACGCACAAAACGGTATCGGTTTCCTGTTTGGTGATTTAGCTAACTTCAAACTTGGCTTCATCTTCGCAGTAAACGTGTTACCCGTTATCGTGTTCTTCTCTTCTCTGATCGCGGTTCTATATTACTTAGGCGTTATGCAGTGGATCATCCGTATCATAGGTGGTGGTTTACAAAAAGCATTGGGCACAAGCCGTACAGAATCAATGTCAGCAACAGCTAACATCTTCGTGGGTCAAACTGAAGCTCCTCTGGTTGTTCGTCCATTCATCCCAACTATGACGCAGTCTGAACTGTTTGCGATCATGGTCGGTGGTTTGGCGTCAATCGCGGGTTCAGTATTGGCTGGTTACGCGCAGATGGGTGTACCTATCGAGTACTTAGTTGCCGCATCATTCATGGCAGCACCAGGTGGTCTATTAATGGCTAAACTGATGCACCCTGAAACTGAAGTTGCTAAAAATGACATGAGCGATTTGCCAGAAGATCCTGACAAACCAGCTAACGTGTTAGACGCAGCTGCAGCAGGTGCTTCATCTGGTATGCATTTAGCGTTAAACGTTGGCGCTATGTTGTTAGCCTTCGTTGGTTTGATCGCTATGATCAACGGTATCATCGGTGGTATCGGTGGTTGGGTTGGCATGCCTCAGTTAACACTTGAACTGATCCTCGGTTATGTGTTCATGCCTTTAGCATTCCTTATCGGTGTGCCTTGGAATGAAGCATTAGTCGCTGGTTCTTTCATTGGTCAAAAGATCATTGTTAACGAATTCGTTGCTTACTTAAACTTTGCTCCATACCTGAAAGACATCGCTGATGGCGGTATGGTTGTGGCTGAAACAGGTTTAGCAATGACAGACAGAACAAAAGCGATTATCTCGTTTGCTCTGTGTGGTTTCGCTAACTTGTCATCAATCGCGATTCTGCTTGGTGGTTTAGGTGCAATGGCTCCTAACCGTCGTCATGATTTAGCTACTATGGGTATTCGTGCGGTTATCGCCGGCTCTTTAGCTAACTTAATGAGTGCGACACTTGCTGGTCTGTTCTTAGCTATCTAAGTCAATGAACGGCAGTAGGGGGAAACCCCACTAACTGGGTCCTGACCATGCAGGGCAGGACCTAAGTTAATTCAACCATTTTCCAGTAGTGCCAGTAGTGATTCCTGTAGTGAATAGTTTCTCCAATTGAAAGACACAGAATGCAACTGAGATGTCGCTGTTATTCTGTCTTAAATGTCGCGGGAACACGGTTAAGTTAATTAATCGTAATGCAGAAGTCGCGACTTTGTTCACAATTAAGAATTTTGTGTTTGTGATTTTACGCTAGATTATTGAGATTTTATTTAATCTAGGTAGAATGCGAGCGCCACAAAAAGAACGCTACCCTCGATGGTAGTAAACAAGATAAATGGGGTTGATGATGAAAAACGTTAAAACTTTAGCTTTAGCTGCTACAGCAGTAGCTGCAATCTCTGGCAACGCATTTGCCGCTGATCGTTCTGATATTTATGCCACTGATTATAAGTGGATGCAGTTTAATGCTATGTATGCTGTTAATGAATTACCACGTGGTGATGCTGATGATGGCGGCCATGACTACTTAGAAATGGAATTTGGTGGTCGTAAGGGGATCGTTGATTTATATGGTTATGTAGACGTCTTCAATTTAGCTAACAGCAGCTCAGGTGATAAAACTGGTGGCGATAGCAAGATGTTTATGAAATTTGCGCCACGTTTCTCTTTAGATGCTATTACTGGTAAAGATTTATCTTTTGGCCCAGTACAAGAAGTTTACTTCTCTACTCTGTTCAACTGGGGCGGTGGTGCAATCCAAGGCCAAAGCATTTCTTTTGATGTTGAAGATCATCCAGGTCCACAAAAAATTAATAATCCAGGCGATGTCAATATGTCGTTTTGGGGTATTGGTGCCGATGTAATGGTACCATGGTTAGGCAAAACAGGTATGAACCTGTATGCAACCTACGATTTTAATGCTAAGGATTGGAATGGTTACCAATTCTCTATGAACTGGTTCAAGCCTTTCTATTTCTTCGACAACAAGAGCTTTGTTTCCTTCCAAGGCTATGTTGATTATCAGTTTGGTGCTGATGAAGTAAATAAATACGACTCTAATGGCCAATTTGTAAGTACTACATTTACTTCTAATGGTGGTGCTGCATACTTCGGTCTGCACTGGCATTCAGATAACTATGCGCTTGGTTACGGCCTGAAAGCATATAGCGATGTTTATTTGCTGAAGGATGAAGGCACATTTGGTTTAGAGACCAAAGGTTTTGCTCACTACTTCACTGCAACTTACAAGTTCTAATCTCTTGTAATCATTGCTTGTTGGAGCCGCATTATGCGGCTCCATCTTTGTTTTACCATGAGTCTTTATCTAAGCCTATTAGGCTAACAAGTGGGTTTATATAAAGGTTTGTGTTTTTCTCGCGCTAAAATGGATTTTTCGCGGAAAAGTAGGTGCAAGATTTTATTCGTATCCTCTCTTCCGGTCTTCAAGGATTCAAGTCGTGGTCACTTATAAGTTATTTTAAGTGTCAGGATGCCTATTGTTCTTTATGACTTAGGCAAGATTGAATACCTACAACAAGGTAGTTTGTACAAGCAAATTACTCGGCATCGCCTGAAGGCCCGGCCATATAAAAATAATCAAAATAATGCCACCTCTCAAGCGTTGCTTTTATGCGACTGATTTCTATTCATTTAATTTTTATTTTGGAGAGCTATTATGACTGATTTAAAAAAAGCAGCACAACGCGCCATTGAGTTGATGGACTTAACGACTTTGAATGATGACGACACAGATCAAAAAGTGATCGACCTGTGCCACAAAGCGAAAACGGCTGCGGGCAATACTGCCGCTATCTGCATTTACCCACGTTTCATCCCGATTGCACGCAAGACGTTAGATGAAATTGGTGCTGAAGATATCCAAATTGCCACTGTGACTAATTTTCCCCATGGCAATGATGACATTGCCATTGCTGTGCTAGAAACTCGCGCTGCCGTTGCCTATGGTGCTGACGAAGTTGACGTGGTATTCCCATACCGCGCACTGATGGAAGGCAATGAAACAATTGGTTTTGAATTAGTTAAAGCCTGTAAAGAAGCCTGTGGTGAAGTCTTGTTAAAAGTCATCATCGAATCTGGCGTGTTAGCTGATCCTGCGCTTATCCGCCGTGCATCTGAGCTTTCAATCGATGCAGGTGCCGACTTTATTAAAACTTCTACCGGTAAAGTGCCTGTAAACGCCACACTCGAAGCGGCTGAAATCATGTTAACTGTGATCAGCGAGAAGAATACCCAAGTAGGCTTCAAGCCTGCCGGTGGCGTGCGTGATGCAGCTCAAGCAGCTGAGTTCCTCGGTGTTGCTGAGCGTATTTTAGGTGCTGACTGGGTTTCACCACGTACCTTTAGATTTGGTGCTTCAAGCCTTTTAAACAGCTTGCTGCACACATTAGAACTGGCAGATGCGCCTAAGCCGACTCAAGGCTATTAATCGCAAACTATCGCTGATTAATACTATCTGCGTATAGCGAGCCTAATTAAGTGTGACCTAAATCTATTTGGCAAACTCAAAACTTCGATAGTATGAACTTGTAATATTGCTACAGTTTTGATGTTTCATTGCAAAGATAAGCACTAGCGACAGAGTTGTTAGTGCCTATCTTGGAGGCAGTATCATGTTTCTAGCTCAAGAGATTATTCGTAAAAAACGTAATGGTTTAGCGCTAAGTTCCGAAGAAATACAGTTCTTTGTTCAAGGTATCACTACCAACTCCGTATCTGAAGGTCAGATCGCCGCATTAGGCATGGCGGTGTATTTTAATGACATGAATATGGCTGAAAGAATCGCTTTAACGACAGCGATGCGTGATTCTGGCACTGTGCTTAATTGGCAATCATTGGGACTCAACGGTCCAGTTATCGACAAACACAGCACTGGCGGTGTGGGCGATGTGATTAGTCTGATGCTTGGCCCTATGGCTGCGGCTTGTGGTGGTTATGTGCCTATGATTTCTGGGCGTGGCCTAGGTCATACGGGCGGCACGCTCGATAAGTTTGATGCCATTCCGGGTTACCAAACTGAGCCATCAAGTGAATTGTTCCGTAAAGTGGTTAAAGACGTCGGTGTGGCGATTATTGGCCAAACGGGCGATCTCGTTCCTGCCGACAAACGTTTCTATTCTATCCGCGATAATACCGCCACTGTTGAATCCATTTCCCTCATCACAGCGTCGATTTTGTCTAAGAAATTAGCCTGTAATTTAGATGCGCTAGCGATGGATGTGAAAGTCGGTAGTGGTGCTTTCATGCCAACCTATGAAGCATCGGAAGAATTAGCTCGCAGTATTGCAGCTGTTGCTAATGGCGCGGGCACTAAAACGACAGCTTTGCTTACCGATATGAATCAAGTGCTTGCATCTTGCGCCGGTAACGCGGTTGAAGTGAAAGAAGCCATCGACTTTTTAACGGGTGCTTACCGTAACCCGCGTTTATATGAAGTCACTATGGGTCTTTGCGCTGAGATGTTGCTTCTGGGCGGTCTTGCAAGCAATGAAGCCGATGCTCGCGCTAAACTGAATCGTGTACTCGACAATGGTCGCGCTGCAGAACTCTTTGGCAAGATGGTGTCGGGTCTTGGTGGTCCAGTCGATTTTGTTGAAAACTACAATAAATACCTACCGCAATCACAAATTATTCGTCCAGTTTTTGCCGATATGAAAGGTTATGCCTATAGCATGGATACCCGTGAATTAGGTTTAGCGGTTGTGACCTTAGGTGGCGGCCGCCGTAAGCCCGGTGATGCACTAGACTATAGTGTTGGCTTAACTCAAGTGTGTGCTTTAGGCGATAAAGTAGATTCATCGACTCCGATTGCCGTTATCCATGCACAGTCTGAAGCCGCCTTCGCGGAAGCTGAACTTGCGGTGAAAAAAGCGATTCACATTGGTGAAACCGCTCCAGAAAAAACACCTGAGATCTATGCCTATATTCGTGCATCGGATCTTTAAGGAAGAATTATGAAACGTACCATTATTATGATGTTGGACTCCTTTGGAGTCGGTGCTTCTGCTGATGCAGCAAGCTTTGGTGATGTCGGTTCCGATACCTTTGGCCATATTGCTAAAGTATGCGCCGAAGGCAAAGCCGATATTGGCCGTGAAGGCCCGCTGAAATTACCTAACTTAGCGCGCTTAGGTTTAGGCCATGCAGCGATGGAAAGTACTGGCGCCTTTGCCCCCGGTTTTGGCGATAATGTTGAGCTGATTGGTGCTTATGGTCATGCACAAGAGTTAAGTTCGGGTAAAGATACGCCGAGCGGTCACTGGGAGATGGCGGGCGTGCCCGTACTATTCGAGTGGGGTTATTTCAGCGAGCATCAAAATTCTTTTCCTAAAGAACTGACGGATAAGATCTTAGCCCGTGCAGGTCTGGATGGATTCTTAGGTAATTGCCATGCCTCAGGTACAACTATTTTAGAAGAGTTAGGCGAAGAGCACATGCGCTCTGGCAAGCCTATTTTCTACACCTCTGCTGATTCAGTATTCCAAATCGCTTGTCATGAAGAAACCTTCGGTTTAGACAATCTCTATCGTCTTTGCGAAATAACCCGTGAAGAGTTAGAGCCTTACAACATAGGTCGCGTCATTGCCCGTCCATTTGATGGTACTGGTCCAAGTGATTTTGCCCGTACTGGCAATCGTAAGGATTATTCGCTCGCGCCACCTGCAAAAACTGTACTCGATAAGCTGAAAGAGGCTGGCGGTGAAGTAGTGAGTGTGGGCAAGATTGCCGACATTTATGCTTACTGTGGTATCACTAAAAAAGTGAAGGCGAACGGCTTAGAAGCACTTTTCGATGCGACCTTAGCCGAAGTGAAATCTGCGGGTGATAACACTATAGTGTTTACTAACTTCGTTGATTTCGACTCTCACTACGGTCATCGCCGTGATGTTGCTGGCTACGCCAAAGGGCTGGAATATTTCGATGCCCGTTTGCCTGAAATGCTCGCATTATTAGGTGAAGACGATCTGCTGATTTTAACTGCGGATCACGGTTGCGATCCAACATGGCAAGGCACTGATCATACCCGTGAATATGTGCCAGTATTAGCTTTTGGCGCTGGATTGAAAGCGGGATCGCTGGGGCGTCGTAACAGCTTTGCCGATATCGGCCAATCTATTGCGAGCCACTTTAAGCTTGAACCTATGGCCTATGGCGAATCGTTCCTTTAGGCAAATTAGCATTTATTTCGATTTGGCGGCTGACATTTGCCGTCAGTAAACAAAGACTTAAGTCTTAATAAAATAAACAGGGGTTATTTCGATGGCAACACCACACATTAATGCTGTAGAGGGCGCATTCGCTGAGACAATGCTGTTTCCAGGCGATCCATTACGTGCAAAATATATTGCTGAAACATTCTTAGAAAATGTTGAGCAAGTGACTGATGTTCGAAACATGCTAGGTTTTACTGGTACTTACAAAGGTAAGCGTATTTCAGTAATGGGTTCTGGCATGGGTATTCCTTCATGCTCTATCTATGCAACTGAATTAATTCGTGATTACGGCGTTAAAAACCTGATCCGTGTGGGTACTTGTGGTGCGATCAGCACTGACGTTAAAGTACGTGACGTGATCATTGGTATGGGTGCATGTACTGACTCAGCAGTTAACCGTTTACGTTTCAAAGGCCAAGATTTCGCTGCTATCGCTAACTATGAGCTGATGAATGCGGTTATCGAGTCTGCGAAAGTTCGTGGTACTAAAATTCGCGTAGGTAACATTTTCTCTGCGGACCTGTTCTACACTCCTGATCCACAAATGTTTGATGTGATGGAGAAGATGGGCGTATTAGGCGTAGAAATGGAAGCGGCTGGTTTGTACGGCGTTGCCCATGAGTTTGGTGCACGTGCCCTGTGCGTTGTGACTGTATCTGACCACATCCGCACCGGTGAAAAGACGTCTGCAGAAGAACGTCAAACCACATTCAATGACATGATTATCATGACATTAGAAGCGGCGATTACGCTGTAACTGTTATTCTGTAAGAGTGTGCTGTCCCGTCCTAAGATAGGTTGACAGTTTCTAGGCCAGCTCCAGTAGCTGGCCTTTTCTATTATGCACCTGATTGGGTGTTTCCATATCCAAACTCAGATGCGGTCTCATTTCGTTGTATATCGCTATCGATTCTCTAACAAGTCTCTTCAGCTCTTCCAGCGTTTTACATCGGTAGAGTAAAAACTCCTGCTTCAGGATCCCGTTTACTCGTTCTGCTAACGCATTTTGATAGCAATCATAACCGTCTGTCATCGACGGCTGAATATGGTTGGCCTGCAGTTCATCTTGATAAACAGCTGAGCAGTATTGCGAACCTCGGTCTGAGTGATGGACCGCATTAGCGCTATAGCGCTTATCTTTGACCGCCATTTTCAGTGCTTTCACTACGCTTTCTGCTTTCATGTCCGAACTCAAGTGATGACCTACTATCTTACGTGACGCGGCATCGGTCACTAGTGACAAATAGTGCACGCCTTGGTCTGATTCGAGATAAGTGATATCGCTGACCAGTACATGCTCGGCATCGTGTAGTCCCTCTTCCTTCAGCAGGTTGGGATGCTTCTTCATCCAATGCTTGCTGAATGTCGTTTTTGTGAAGCTTCTCTTGGGCTTAACTAGCAAGCCTTCACTTCTCAAGTAGGTAAAGAACCCGTCTCGCCCGAGTTTGATATCATGTTCAACCAGCTTAGGCTGTATCAAAGTATAGAGCTTACGCGTCCCCAATCGTGGCATATAGTTACGCCAATATTGGACCCAGTCTTTGATGACCGATAGCTCAGCGCTTCGGCTCGCCATTCGAGCGACAGCCTGATAAATACCTTGCCGTGAAATACCGACAGCGCGACACGCAACGGCAAGGTTTATTTTGCTTTGGGTTTTGGCTTGCCAGAGATACCGGATAAGTACTTTTTTCTGAGGCCGGCTCCGTATTCATTGTCCATGATATCGACCATACCATTGAGAATTTGGTTACGCAGCTTCGCTTCGGCTAACTCACGCTCAAGGCGCTTGATAGTTTCGGCTGGGGTTTCTTTTGAATGAGGCATAAGGGGATGCTGAAAGGGTTTCGACCAATCGAGTTTACCATGCTTTCTCAGCCAGACGAGTACCGTTGTTTTACCCTGAATGCCAAAACGAGTCTGCGCTTGCTTGTAAGTCATTTCGCCTTTTTCAACACGTTCAACAACGCCTAATTTAAAAGCTAAGGTGTAATCGCGTTGAGTACGCTTACGGCTTGAGTTACTTGATGTTGTCATAAAGAAGTCCTCTTTATGTCAACGTATTTCAGGACGGAACATGCTACTGAAAAAAGGGTTCGCAATTCGAACCCTTTTTTTATGTCAATTTTTAGCGGCTTTTCTATAGAAATTACGATTAACCTGTGGAATCTGTGTCGAGGTCGCTTGGTTCACTAGGTTTTTTTGGTGTTGAGGGTTCGGCTACCACGGCTGTTGCTTTCGTCGCCTGTTTTACTCGGCGGACACTTTTCACTTTAGGTTTAACCTTTACTGGTGTTGCTTGTTCCGCATCATTTATCGCGTTTTCAACTTGGTTGCTCGTTTCTAGCGTTAACGATTTTTCTGACGTTTTTTCGGCCTTAGTTTGCGCGCCTTTCTGAGTGAGCTTATCAACACGGGTCTCTGTCACTGCTTTTGGCGTCTTAGTGGATTTAGCCGCTTTTTCTTGTGGATTATCTGTGGTCGACACAGCTTGATCTTCGGTTAGTTCTTGCGCCAAACCATCATTAACACTTTCTGATGGCTCTTCTGCTGATGAGCGTTTCTTAGGTTTTTTCGGCGCTTGACGCAGCTTAACCCTAAAGCGGCGGCGGTCAAAATCGGCGCGTTTGAAAGACAAAGAGCGCGAAAGCAACATACCTATCAAGCCTGCAACCAGCAGCATGATTTGTTGTTGCTCCATGTTTAAATTGTGGGCCTCTTTGATTTCGTTGAAAAACAGCTTGGTATCGAGCCTGACTTCGACATAACCTAGATTTTTCCCTTCTTGGATCACGGGCTCTACATAGGGAGGATATTTGCTTAGTAGCAAATTCATTTCTTCCGAATCAGGATCGACAACATCTTTAGTGATGCTTTGGGCGAAGGATAACCGCATGCCTTGGTCGCTGAAGATAGCCGCAGACATCACCTTAGGATCTTCGACTAAAGCGCTAGCGAGCCATTGCAACTGCTCATCATTTTGCAGTTGTAGTGCGGGCGCGGCTCCATAGGCGGTTTGCTGCACCAGTAATCTGGCCATCTTTTGAGTTTGGGACTTTAGAAGCAGCTGACCTTGTAGTAGGCTTGTCTGCCACAATTGCACTAAGCCTAATATCAAGGCGAAGGCGGCGGCAATTTGGATCAGTCTACTGATTTTATGGCTTTTCTTTAGCCCTTTAAGATATAACACTTTGACCCTTAAAATGTAGAGCGCTTGCCTAATCATAATTGATTCTGAGTGAGCCCGATAGTTGGAGAATTTAAGTCCGATGGAAAGCTTGAACCAAGATGCGCTTTTTTTGTGGTTAGTCTCTGACCATTCCCCAAGGTTTGAACGCCAAGGGCAAGTGTTTGAACGTTATCAAGAGTCAGCATATCCCGCTGGTGTTTCACGTGTGCGAATTATTTATCAAGATGCCGTGGTAGAGGGCGCAATATCGGCCTGGATTGCGGCATTGCCTTCGTCTGATGTTATCGGTATTTCACATATCGAACGCCAAGTCGGCTTAAATTGTATTGAGTTGGCACTGGTAAATTTGCCTTCTCAGGCGCAGTTAGTGGCGTTTCCTCAATCTTTGGCTGAACTGCATGTCATCAATTTTGATTTACCTCGTTTGAACCATCCCGGCTTATTAGTGATGGACATGGACTCCACGGCGATTCAGATTGAATGCATTGATGAATTAGCGGCCATGGCAGGCGTGGGTGAGCGCGTGGCGGCGATTACAGAACGTGCTATGCAAGGCGAGCTAGATTTTGAACAGAGTCTGCGTCAGCGCGTGGCACAGCTTAAGGGCGCCGATGCCAGTATTATCACGACTTTGTGCGACAACTTACCTTTAATGCCTGGGCTTGAGTCCATGCTGTTAGAACTTAAATCCCATGGCTGGCGTTTAGTGGTGGCATCTGGTGGCTTTACGCCTTTTGTGGGTCATTTAAAACAGCTTCTAAGCTTAGATGCGGCCTTTGCTAATGAGTTAGTCATCACTGATGACAAACTCGCGGGTGAAGTGACGGGTAAAGTCGTGGATGCGCAGTTTAAGGCGGATGTGGTTGAGCGTTGCAGTGAGCAGTGGGGCATTCCAAAAGGTCAAAGCGTCGCTATCGGCGATGGCGCCAATGATATCCCTATGGTGATGGCGGCGGATTTTGGTATTGCTTTCCATGCCAAACCTAAGCTGGCAGCCGCGGCGGATGCCAATATTCGCCACCTCGACCTGCGCGTTTTACCTTATCTGTTGCAAATCTAGGTTATTCATTTATTTGAAATATGAGTCGAGATGAAAGCCTAAGTCAGGGCTGAGTTAGAGTAATGACTCTTGTCTTTTATTGATGAGCTGGTAGTTTAGGGAGATTGATAAACTACCAGTGACTCATTTTGACTCAGCTCGCTCAAGGCTCAACATCACCCATTTCACAGTCTTCAATCTTTCTGCCGTACCGCGATGGCCAACTGCATCTACGTCAGTTATTACCGTCGGTGCCTGATTTTTCTAAGACGCCTATTCTCATGCTCCATGGTGCCATGTCTAACGGTCGGGTGTTCTATAGCCAAAGTGGCCGTGGCCTAGGTTGTTTTTTGGCTAAGGCGGGATTTGTGGTGTATGTGTTGGATACCGCAGGCAGAGGGCTCAGTTTTCCGAAAATCGATCGGGATTTTACCTTAGGGCAAGGTGAAGTGATCCGCGAGCAATTACCTTTAGTGCAGCAGGCGATTCTCGAGTTACATCAAAAAGCCTGCCAAGAACAGGCGGCTAAGCATGATTGCAAAATCGTGCCGCCTTCGCAGGTGCATTGGTGCGCCCATTCATGGGGCGGGGTGTTAATGGCGAGCAGTCTGGCCCGTTATCCTGAGTTACAACAAAGTGTTCGTTCATTGCTGACCTTCGGTAGCAAGCGGACGATTCGGGTTAAATCCTTCAAAAAGTGGTTAATGGTTGATGTTTTTTGGAATCGTTTAGCGCCAGGTTTAGCTATGGGCCAAGGTTACCTTGCTGCCGATAAGCTGCGCATCGGTATGGACAATGAGAGTCGCGCCTCATTAGTTCAAAGTATCGATTGGGTGCGAGGAGATTGGCTCGATCACGACGATGGATTTGATTATGCGAAAGCGGCAACATTCGCTAATTGGCCACCAGCTTGGTTTATCTCAGGGCAGAGCGATACTGTGCTTGGGCATCCAGAAGATGTGGCTGATATGGTCGCAGAGTGCGGCTTTAAACGGGTGAAATCAACGCTTCTTTCTAAGGATAATGGTTTTAAACATGATTATGGTCATGCCGATATGCTGACGCATATAGATGCTAGCAGTGATCATTTTCCTAAGATTAGGGATTGGTATTTAAGTTTTGATCTGGCGGTATTAAACAATTAAGACTGTTTTTTATGGATTGCAGGGTATCTTAGTTCAACCTCTTGGGTAATATCTAACAGTTCACCGACACCAATTATCCGCCATAACTGTTCTTCTAATTGTTTAGCTTTATGGTTTGCATGAATATTAATGTATTCCAATTCGCGACGCAGATAACTCATGTCTGGCTTTTCAGTCGCACCTCGGTAAACGCGTAGGGCGAGGAATCGGCCTAACGCTTTGCTCTGATTGATAAAGGTTATCTGAGCATCCACATCACCGACTTCTGTGGCTGAAGTGCATTTCAAAAAGATTTTGCCACGAGATTGACGTATCAACTGGACAAACACTTCAATGAAATCCATATCTTGCTGGGGTTTCATCTGGCGAATAGGTTCGAGGATATCCCGCTTAAAGAATCCATCCTTTAGCAGCGGTGCTAAATTATATTGCAGAGTATCTGACGTGCCAGCGGCAAAAATATCGCTGATCTCATCCTGTTGTGTACCTACGCCTAAACACGCGACTTGGGCCGATTTTGTCGTTTTTTCAACAAAGTAGGGCACAGAATGCAAATCATGCATCAAAATATTTTTTAAACCATCGGCAAGTTCATTCGCTTCACTATTGTTCTCAGTCAGTTGTTCTAACTTTTCCTTATTATGGGCAATCAGTTTATTTAAAAACTCGACCCCCACATGGGGTGTATGGCCCATGACTGCGGTTAAATGCAGTGTTACACCATTCTTACGGGTGCGCACTAAACGGTAAGGGAGATTATCTAACTGTGTTTTCCCCGCAATGGTTTGTAGTTTGGGAAAGCTTAACAGTAGCGGTTTATTCGATGAGAACTCTGTCGGATTGTCTAAGGTTAATTGCATGCCACGGCTAGAAATATCTAAAGTAATGCCCGTGGCTTTTAGCTTGTCTTGCGTCACGTTGACTAAGGTTTTAAAGGCGAAACGAGCCTCTTGGCGTCGCTCGCTAAACTGCATGGAAACTAACTTAATTTGATTGGCGGTTAATCGTTGTTGACCAAAGGTTTTAAGGGCATTGGCATTACTGTTGTCTTGCCAGGCTTTGTAATGCCCTCTGGCATCTTCATTGCTGATATCGATGAGCTGCAGTAAATGACTAAACTGCGATAACTGCTGTTCGACCAGTGGGCTGAATTTTGCCTCATCGCCCGGCAGGGTTGCGCGGCGATAGCCCTTATCATGATAAATTTTATCTTGGGTAACTTTAAAGATCCGCCAGCTAGGTTTGGTCGATGCAAAGCCAAGGAATAAAGGCATCATGCCCTTAGCTTTAAGCTCCGCTAAGGTGGCAGAGTAAAAATATAAGCAGCCTTGGGCATTATAGGTAAAGCTAAAAAATAGCCCGTGGTCGGGATTTTCTGGATGACTCAGCAATGCCGATACTCGGCTTGGGGTCAGCATGGCTGGTAATTGGCTGATATCATTTTCATCTTGAAAGTAATGCACTATCTGTTGGTTGTCACGGCTGAGCAGCATGTGACTCAAACCTTGGGTTTGAGTATTGAAATACAAAGGCAAGTGGGGCAGGTGAGGTAAATAATGGCGTTCAAATCCGAGTCCTGTTGCACTCACTATCACATCATTGACATCTACCTTGTAACGCAGTTTATAGCCGCGGATTAAATTGCCGAGCATTTCACTTAAGGCTTCGCTGCCACCAAGGCGTTTGAGCCTTAGCCAAATATATTCGCCATTGGTTTGGCTATCGACAATCTGATAATCCACGCCGAGCTGGAGATCGGGATAGTAAAACTCTTCACTGAGTTCCAGTAACTTAACTTTGAGTGGTTGGTCGAGATCGAAGGGATGATTGGCGGCGAGGCGAATACGGGCACCGCCGATAGATAAATCTGCCGTGATCCCAGGTACTTCACCTCGACCGGATTGTGATGCCGCAATGCGAATACTGTAATTCATCCGCTCCTCAGCGCGGTTGAAATAACTGCCTAATACTACGCCTGGCACCATAAAAGGTTCTGGCTCAGCGGCTTCAACCTGAGTCACACCTTGGCGTAATTTTACCCGACGCTGTTGATGGGCATTGAGCACATATTCATACACACCTAAGGTATATTGGTTGCGAAACAGTGACATGGCCTCATGCATACTGCTTTTGGCAGGCTCATCTAAAAAATGTCGCTGTTGACCTAACATGACTTCAGTACAAGGAAGCTCTGATTTATCCCTGAGATCGATAATTCGGGTGCAAGGCGAAGCCAAACGACTCAATTCCATTTTCACAAGAAAACGGGTCGAATTGGTTTCATCTATCGTCAGCTGCTGAAAAATCTCTTGGAAGTTAGGTTCCATGAGCAATGGCTTGAGCTGTTCGATGAGTGCACTGTGGTTATCTAGACTCATGTAGGGTTCTTTTCTAATGCTGATTTTATGCCGTGCTGTGTTAGTCTTATGTCGGCAGTATTCATCGTTACTTAAATTGATTTTATACAGATTTTAATAAGTTATGGCAAAGAATAAAACAGCGTACGTATGTAATGAGTGTGGACAAGACTTTCCCCGTTGGCAAGGTCAATGTAGTGCTTGTCAGGAATGGAATACGATTACTGAGGTCAGGCTCGGTGCGGCTTCTCCTGGGCGCAGCACTAAGTTTGTCGGTTACGCTGGTGCGAGCAGCAATGAAGTGAAGACATTAGATCAAATCGATCTCAATGCTCTGCCGCGAATATTGAGTCATTTCGGGGAGTTAGACCGAGTGCTCGGTGGCGGAATCGTGCCAGGTTCTGCCATTTTGATTGGCGGTCATCCAGGCGCGGGTAAGAGTACGCTTTTATTGCAAACCCTGTGTCATCTGGCCGAGCAAATGCCCGCACTCTATGTCACGGGTGAAGAATCCTTGCAGCAAGTGGCGATGCGTGCCCATCGTCTTGGTTTACCAACCAATAAACTGCGGATGTTGTCTGAAACCAGCGTCGAACAAATTTGCGAAGTGGCCCTCAAAGAATTACCCAAGGTTATAGTGGTCGATTCGATTCAAGTGATGCACATGAGCGATGTGGCATCGAGCCCAGGCAGTGTGTCGCAGGTACGTGAATCCGCCTCTTACTTAACGCGTTTTGCGAAGGAAAATGGTATTGCCGTGATCATGGTCGGCCATGTGACGAAAGATGGTAGTCTGGCAGGGCCTAAGGTATTGGAGCATTGTATTGACTGTTCAGTGATGTTCGAAGGCGATAGCGATAGTCGTTATCGCACCTTGCGTTCCCACAAAAACCGTTTCGGTGCGATCAACGAGTTAGGCGTATTTGCCATGACAGAGCGCGGCTTAAAAGAAGTCGCCAATCCTTCGGCAATTTTCCTTTCCCGTGGTGAAGAAGAATCTTCTGGCTCGCTTGTTATGGTGGTCTGGGAAGGTACGCGGCCGCTACTGGTGGAACTGCAAGTGTTGGTGGATAACTCGGCCATGTCTAACCCCCGGCGCGTAGCTGTGGGTATGGATGCCAACCGTTTAGCTATGTTGCTTGCCGTGATGCACCGCCACGGTGGTTTACAGATGTCAGATCAGGATGTATTTGTGAACGTGGTGGGCGGCGTGAAAGTGACAGAAACCAGTGCCGACTTAACGTTACTCTTGGCTATGGTATCGAGTTTTCGCGGGGATATTTTGCCCAGCGATTTAGTCGCCTTTGGTGAAGTGGGGCTATCTGGCGAAATTCGGCCTGTGCCCAATGGCCAAGAGCGATTAGTTGAAGCCGCTAAACATGGTTTTAAGCGCGCCATAGTGCCAAAGGCCAATGTGCCGAAAAAGCCTCCTGCGGGAATGGAGGTCGTGGGTGTGTCTAAGTTATCCGAAGCGCTAGAAGCGATTTAGTCATATAGGCCGAGTAAAATGAGAGGCTAGCTAAATTTAGACGCTGGCTAACACTTAGATGCTAGCTGGCATTAAACGCTCTCAAGCGAGATAAACGCCCGCAAGCAAAACAGCGCCATTAGGCGCTGTTTGTGTTTGTGAGCGAGTGTCTTAATCTGCGATATTGTGTTTTTCGATAAACAACATAAGTTCGCGATTCAGCAAGGAAGCATCACCTAAGTTCAGCTCCACCATACGTTTTAGGTGGCTGATACTGTCGACGTCGATAAAGTTACACTTCAAGCCTAATTGGGCATTTTTTTGATGGACCAACTCAGTTTCCATACGGATTTCTATGTCTGATTCGGGCAAGATAAAGCTGAGGGTAATAGCATCACCCGAGTGAATAAAATTTTGCGGCTCTTCGACCAGGGCACCATTTAGACTCAAATCGAGAATGGTTGTCTCCCACTGTGCAACACCTTGTTGTAGATGTGCATTCGTGGCAAATAGAATCCGCGAAAACTTGCGCCTTTCGTCCATACCCAATCCTTTTTCTTTCATAGTCTGCTAAGTGTAGTCCCATCAGTGTCCCTAAGCATATGTCATATTGATGTGACTGTAAAAGCAGAGCAATTTTTTGTTCAATAAAGCTACCGAGATCGCATATTTAACCTTTCACTCATATGCAAATATGAAAAAGTATGAATAATTCACTTAAGTAAAATAAGAGAAATTGAAAATGGCTTACAGTGTGCTGGTTGTCGACGATGAAGCGGTTATCCGTGCGCGATTAAAGGGATATTTTGAAAAGGAAGGTTATCGCGTCGTTGAGGCGGCCGATGGCGAGCAAATGTGGTACGAGTTTAATCGCCAACATATCGATTTGATCATGCTAGATATCAATTTGCCCGGTGTCGATGGTTTGAGCCTGACCCGTGAGCTACGCAGCCGCTCCCATGTGGGCATCATTCTGGTCTCTGGGCGGGATGAATCTATCGACAAAATCGTTGGTCTCGAAATGGGCGCCGATGATTATGTGACTAAACCTTTCGAGCTGAGGGAGTTGCTGGTTAGGGTAAAAAACCTTCTGTGGCGGATTTCCCTTGTGAAGCAAGCTGAGTTGGCGATCGCCGAAGAATTATCCCAACCGGACGATGTGTTAAGTTTCGAAGGTTATCAACTCGAACTCAACAGCCGTAAATTACGCCATGGCGATGTGTTGATCAAACTCACCAAAGCGGAATTTGAGTTACTGGTCGCATTTGCTCTGCATCCGCAGCAAGTCTTATCCCGTGAGCGTTTAATGCAGCAAACCAGTCACCGTAATCTGGATGTCAATGACAGAACCATAGATGTGATCATTCGCCGTCTTCGCAATAAACTCGACACTGAATTGTTTGTCACTGTTCATGGTGAAGGTTACTTATTTGCCGCTAAAGTGGACGATTAATGCGAGTTAGGTCGCACTTGGTACAGAGGGTAAAAGTCGGCCTCCGCTAGACTGAAATCTAATTGAGACAAAGTGTTAGAGGATGATGTTCGCTTGATGATCGCAGGGCCTATATCGCCAAATGGCTGAGCGCCTTCGAGTTGTTTCACTGTAACATCAATGGCGAGTTTTCCCTGTAATACGACTAGATCATCATTACTGTAGATGACTTTTTCCCGTTTGAGCCCACGCACAATGGCGGGGGATAAGTAACTGCTTACTAGCTTGACTCTGTTACTTAATCCCTTTTGTTTCAAAGTACTAATGGCGGCCTCAATCGCCACTGCGCTGCCGAGAATATAATCTGGCTGCTGAGCTTTTAGCAGCATCTGCAACTGGTCACGATACAAATTGCGATTATTATCGGCGTGCTGAATGGCACTAATCTTGACTTGGCTCCCTTCAAGCGCCTGACGTATACCTTGCTCAACTAAATCTGTGCCACCTACGTTTTCTGGTCCGGCCAAGAGTGCCAAATTTGCCGTTTGATGCGGATGTTGTGATGCTGCATCGGCTTTGATGAAGTTACCCGCCAGTAACCCCATTTGATACCAGTTCACGCCAATATGGGTTTGGACTCGGTCGCTATTGAGTTTATTGACTAGAGCTAACACGGGTTTAGTGAGCGGTGTTGTAAATTGGGCGAGTAAATCTGGGCTTACTGAGCCAAGCAAGATGGCATCATAGTCGCCTTGCATACAGCTTTGGAGCTGGGCCAGTTGTTTATCTTTATGGTAATAACTGCCTGCTTCGAAGAGATCGAGTGAGACGCCAAGTGCTTTCGCATGTTGGATCAGTCCATAATCAATGCCAATCCAGTAGGCATCTTTGAGGTGTGGCACTAGGGCGCAAATCCGCCAAGGCTTTTGAGCTTTTGTCAGCGGTAAGTAGTTTAATGTTTGAGATTGCTGGATTTTGACATTGAATGGCGTGCGCTGCTCTAATGGCCAAGTGAGGGGTTCACTTGTCGCATAGCCTGAAAACACGAGGCCAAATGTGGCGAGTGTGAACAATCGTTGCCAATATTTTCGCATCATCCCGTATTATCCGCTAAGCATAATCTTGGGTGGCATTGTAACAGTTTAAGGAAGATGTGTGGCTCCTTTATCTTTATCGCGAACCAGTTTAACCGGTCGATTAATGCTCGCCTTCAGTGTGTTAGGCGTATTGCTGATGCTGCTTGTTAGCTTAGGTAGCTTAAGTCTACATTGGCTAAAACAGGCCGATAGTTACTTGTACGAAGAGTCACTCCCCGCATCCCAAGCGGCAAGGCAGCTAGTACAAGCTTCTAATGCCTTGTCTGATGGTGTGCAGCAGTTAGGGCGGGTAGAAGATGAACGACAACGGGAGTTTATTGGTCGTAAACTGAGCCTTGAAAGTGTCAATATGTTTAATGGCATCAAAACCTTAACCATATTGGATGTCGACGAAGGCCAAAATCTGAACCTGCTGGCCGAACAAATCATCAGCCAATTAACTTTACTTGGCAAAAGTGTGGGTCGGCGTTTGACCATGGGCGATGAATTGCAGCTGAAGGCCCATGAATTGTCCATTGCAGCAGGACATGCCTCCGAATTACTTCAATCTGAGCTCGCCGTGGTGAATTCTGCCATTTTGGCGAAGTTGAGTCAGGCCTATCCTGATATGGCAGGCGCGAAGCGCAGCGGCCGATTGCTCGACGATGTGATTGAGGGCGAACTTGATATTCAAGAGCAGCTCAATCGTGCCCTTAAGTTAGTTCATCAAATTGCCTTGTTAAGTCAGTTATTTGAATCCTCCGAATTGCAGTCAGAATTGCAATTAAGTGTGCCGAAGTTACTGGCGACGTTTGCAAACTCGAATCCTTCCCCGAGTTTTACCCTTCCTGAGCCTGAGATGGCGACGGCAATGGAGAGGGCGCTTGCCCATAAGACGGATTCAGCGCCTGCTTCGAGTGACATCAATATCGATTTGATGGCGCTCGATAATGTGCCTGAGATAATTCGCGACCCGGGGCGTTTGCAGGCGTTAAAAACCGAATTAGCAGTGTTGGCGCACACACCGCAAATCATTAAATTGCAGCGGGAATTAAGTCAAACACTGCAGCAGCAACAGCGTCAGCAGCAAGAGTTAGCCGAAAAACTTTATGGACTCAATACGCTGGTGGATCGCGCCCTAAATCAACAGCAACAACAGGCAGAATTGGCTCGTAGTGATTATCTACACCAATTGTCCCTTGCTAGGCTTGGGCTTTGGGGCACAGGTGCCTTGATGTTTGTGGTGATTGGCTTTGTGATCTATCGAGTGATTTATCGCGGTATCGCCCTTAGGTTAAATCAGGCGACCGAAGCCATGTCCCGCTTGAGCTTAGGTGACACGAACGTGAGTTTAGAGGCCCACGGTGATGATGAACTGACTGCGATGGCAAATGCTATTGAAGCCTTCAAGCGTAAAACTGCCCATAATCTTAAATTACAGGCTGATTTACGTCAGGTGGCAGATGAGTTGACCGAGCATAAAAAGGCGTTGGAGCAAACGGTTGCTGCCCGTACGCAAGAGCTGGCCGATACCAATAATCGCCTCGATGCCGAAGCCAAGGGCCATGCTAAAGCAAGGCAAATAGCTGAAGAGGCGAGTCAGGCAAAATCCCAATTCCTTGCGACCATGAGCCACGAAATTCGCACGCCTCTCAACGGTTTACTCGGTACATTAACCTTGCTCGGTCACAGTGATCTACCGCCAGCGCAGCAGCAAATGTTAGCGCTATCGCAATATAGCGGCACTTTATTACAAACCGTGTTGAACGACATTTTGGATTTTTCGCGTCTTGAACAAGGGAAACTCAGCCACGAGCCAAGGCCAACCGATATCAATACCTTGCTCGATGAAGTGCTGGCGATCATGGTTGCGGGTGCAAATTTAGCTGGGCTCAGCCTAAAAATGAATAAGCCTAAGCTACCAAACTGCATCAATATCGATGGGCCTAAGTTGCGCCAAGTATTGTTCAACCTAATCGGCAATGGCATTAAATTTACGCAAGAGGGCTGCGTGACGCTAACTGTTAGTCTGCAAGGCACCCAATTGTCCTTCGTCGTGCAGGACACGGGCGTTGGTATTGTGCCTGCGGCACTCGATAAATTGTTTGTGCCCTACAGTGCTTTACCTAATCAAGGTCGCAGTCGCGGCACGGGTTTAGGGCTCGCTATTTGTAAGCAATTGGTTGAGTTAATGGATGCTAGCGGCCGCGGGATTTGGGTTAAAAGTCAGCCAGGAAAAGGCAGTGAGTTTGGTTTTGAACTGGCCTTTAATGAATGCGATATGACCAATACCCAAGCGGTAAAAGAGAGGGTGTTAGTGCCAGCTCGCCAAGTGATGGTGGTAGAAGACAATAAAGTGAATGCTATGGTGGCGCAGGGATTTTTAGCGCACTTAGGTCACAAGTCAGTTCTTGCTGTCAGTTGCCAACAGGCGCTTGAATTTGTTGAGTCTAGCGGTTTGGTTTTCGATGCTGTGATGCTGGATATTCAGCTCAGTGATGGCTCTGGAATTGATTTATTGCCGCAGTTAAAAATGTTGATCGCCAACCCTAATGTGAAGTTTGCCGCCTTTACCGCCCAAATGCAGAGCGAGGATTTACAGCATTACCGCGAGGTAGGATTTGATGCTGTATTGGCTAAGCCTCTAAGTCTACAAACCCTTACAGAATGGCTTGGCGTTGCGGTTTCTCCCTTGTCTGCATCCATTTCATCATCGACCGTGAATGACCTGTTATCTGCGCCGCCTCAAGTCACAACGGAAGCTAAGATTACAACGACAATAGCGGATGTCGATGATGAGCCGTTATTAGATCTCAAACAGTTAGCGCAGGATAAGGACGTACTCGGTAGCGAAGCTATGATGTCTATGTTTGACCTTTTTAGCGATTCGAGCCTTGAACAGCTTGCCAAGCTCTCGGTAGCGAATCCCAAGGAAGACGTAGCCAAATTGCTGCACGGGCTTAAGGGCAGCAGTGCCAGTATGGGACTGATAGCGTTAGCTAAATTATGTAAGGAGTTAGAGCTGGCGCTAAAAGCCAGTGCAAATAAAGACAGTGTAGATAAAACCAGTGCCGATAACGCGTTGGAGCTTAGTGAATTTCAACGCCTTGAGTCTTGCAGGCAGGCATCCATTGCCGCCTTGAGCCAATGGTTAGGTATACAAAACGAGTAAACTCGTCTGCTCATAAACCCGCCTGCTCATAAACCTATTGGATAACGTTAGTCTAAAGATAAGTCGCTCTAGAACGTTTTGCTAATCACCGCCTCAGCAGGTTCAAGCTGTGCGATATCTTGCTTCACCCACGCTAAGGTGAGTATGGCAACGGCACTATAAAAACCGTTTTTATCGCATTGAGTGAGTTGGTTAATAAATTTTGCTAACCAAGAGTCGACGCAGGTTTGCAAAAAGCTTAATTGGACACTGTCTTCACTGTGACAACATAAGTGCGCCATATAGGCGAGCATCACGGCCAAATGGTCGGCGGGCTCAGGGAAATGACTCTGCACTTGTAGTTTGCTCTGGTGTAAAAACTCACTCATCTGTTGATGTTGTTGACCAAATAGCAGAGGTTCATCTTCGCCACTCAAATACAGGCTAGCATAGGGTGAAGCGCTGTGTTTGGTACCAACGAGAAATAAGCCGCAGTAATCCGCCGCGAGTTCGAGTAATGCCTCATCATCTTTTATCCCATTGAGCGTGCTGCGAATTTTGTCCACTGACTGAGTGAAATTAGCCTCTAGGCTAAGCTGTTCCCAGAATTGCTGCGCCGCTTCGCTGGTGAGTTCTTTAAGTCTTTGCTCGTCAACTTCGCGGGCGAACAGTGATGATAACAGCTGATAAACCAAGGCTCTGGCGTGGTTGATATCGACTTGACTCATTGTATATTCCTCAACACGCCCTAGTTTTGGCGCTAAGATTGGATGCTGAGACGCGCCGCGTTCGGCGCATCCAGCGTTTTGGTTCTAAGGTTAGATTTCGACTTCGATAGGGCCATCGAAGGAGCTGACCTTAGGCACTTTGCCTTGGTATTTTTCAAACTCGACTAAGCAAGTATAGGCTGAGCAAGCTTGGGCAAGTTTAGAGGTGCCTATGTCTAAAGTGAGAGTGTTAGGATCGCCATAACTACACAGGGCGCCGACTTCAGCTCCCCCTTCAACGCTGCCATCTTTGCCCACAGGCCCATACCACGCGCCTTCGTGAATCCGCACAATACCAGTAGGGAAGTTGTCCGATACAACAGCACCCGCCAACAGTTGGCCACGGTCGTTAAAGACTCTCACTATATCGCCATCTTTGATGCCGCGCGCTTTTGCGTCGACAGGGCTGATATACACAGGCTCACGGCCATTGACTGCGTAGGTCTCGCGGTATTCTCGCGACTCACACATTTGCGAGTGTAAGCGCTTGTCTGGGTGGCATGACTGCAACCAAATCGGATGCTTGTCAGAGCCAGGGCCGCCATGGCTACGCTCGGTTTTCTCCATCCAAGTTGGGTGACCTTTACAGTCATCGTAACCGAATTGATCAATCTTACGGCTAAAGATTTCAATCAAACCTGAAGGCGTGCCTAGTGGATTGATTTCAGGATCGTTTCTAAAGTCTGCATGGCGCGTCCAGACTTCACCGTCACCAAAATGCACATAACCTTGTTTCCAGAAAGTCGCAAAGTCAGGCATCTCAAACTTGCCCGCGTTGGCGGCTTTACATTCGTTATAGAGGGTTTCTAACCACTCCATTTCGCCCATGTTACGGGTGTATTCTTTCTCTTTGCCGAGTACGGCGGCAAAGCGAGTGAAAATTTCAAAATCCGACAAGCTATCAAACAGTGGCTCAACCATCTTTTGCATGGCTAAAATACCGCGGTTAGCATAGGCGCCGTAAACGTCGATATCGTTGCGCTCATAGGTAGTACAAGCGGGCAGTACGATATCCGAGAAGCGGCAAGTTGCCGTCCAGTTCACATCGACAGTGACCACACACTCAAGCTTATGGAAGGCTTGCTTCATACGATTTCTGTCTTGGTGATGGTTCCAAGGGTTATTACCCGAGAAAATCATCATCTTGATGTCGGGATAAACCACTTTCGAGCCGTTAGCATCAATGGTTTTACCAGGTTCGAGAATCGCATCAATCCAGCGGGCAACCGGAATTGTGCTACTCGCGCCCTTGAAGTCTGAGCTATCAAAGAGTGGCTTTTGATTTTCGTCCAAGTTACGGGGGAAGGCACCTGGCGCAGCGGCACCCGATGAAGGCACGCCGATACTCGAGTAGTGGTGACCATAACTGATGCCACCACCGGGTAGACCGATTTGGCCGATCATGGTCGCCAGTACCGCCGCCATCCAATAGGGTTGTTCGCCGTGTTGCTGGCGCTGGATGCACCAACCCATCATGAACTGAGTGCGGCCCTTGACTAAGGTTTTAGCCAAGTCGCGGATAACATGGGCTTCAACACCACAGATAGGCGCGGCCCATTCTGGGGTTTTGGCTACGCCATCTTTAGTACCCATCACATAGGGCACAAACTCTTCAAAACCTAAGCTGTAGCCTTGGATAAATTTATCGTCGTAGAGCTTTTTGCTGATCATCTCGTGGGCGATGGCCAGCATTAAAGTCACGTCTGTCTGTGGGTTAACGTAGAGTTGCTCACAGCCCAAATAGGCTTGGGTCTTAGTCACCACAGGGTCGATACTGATAACACGGATCTTGCCTTGCTTCACTTTCTCTTTTAACTGCGCAAGATAAGCAAAAGATTCATGGGTTTCCGCATTCCAACCCACTTGCAGGTTCTTGTACGGATCGTTCGACCACAGCACGATAGTGTCGCTGTGTTCTAAGATCAGCGGCCATGAAGTGCCTTGGGCATACACTTCGGTTGAACCTAACACATAGGGCAGAATCGTTTGGCCTGCACCTGTGGAGTAGTCGCCGATTTTCTTCACATAGTTGCCGTGCATCCCCACAGCGCGCTGCATATGACTCGTGCTGGAATGCAGTTGACCCGTGGCGCGCCAACCGGTTTGACCCGCATGCAGACCTGATGGACCGTATTGGGTTTGGACTTCATCTAATGAATGCTTAAACAGTGTTAATGCCTTGTCCCACGTTACACGAACAAAGCGGAAATCACCCCGTTGATGGGTATTACTCTTATGACCTTTGAGTAAAAAATCTAAGCGCACCATAGGGTAACGTACACGGGATGGATTGTAGACCATGCCGCGGATGCCGTTAATCATATCCGTTGGATACTTATCTAAGTCGAAGGGTTTCACTTCGGCAATGACGCCGTTTTTGCGCTTCATTTTAAAGGCGCCGAAGTGTGAACCTGTGGTTAGCCATTCATCTTCATTGATGCCCGCTTTGGCTAAGGCATTTAAGGGCGCTAACACTGAGCTGCCACCTAAGACAACGAAAGAGGATGAGGCGATACCCTTTAAAAAGTCTCTTCTGTTCATGGTATTACTCCCGAATTAGTGCTCTTTTTTCACAAAAGTTGACGAATGTTCCTGCAGATATTTCTGCACTAGTGCTTGGGTGTCTTGGTCCATATTCACGAAGGCCAACATGCCTTGGAACATTCCCGGCCAAGTATTGGCGTCAAAGTGCGCCTCATCGGGTTGGGTATGGCAAACACTGCAGCTGGAGCGGAAGGTATCGCGGGCATAACCCCAAAGTGGTTGCAGCTCGGTCAGCAGATAATCCTTATCGGTCCAGATTTGCGCTTCGATACGCTGCCATTTAAGGCCTGTCATAGGATCTTCTTTTTCTTCAAAGGTTTGGATAACACCTTCGGTTTCTGCTGCGTCTTTGGTTAACTGTGCCGACAGAATGTTCACGCCAAAGTCCATGTAGATCACGCGGCCAGCACCAATCTTTTTACGCCAGCCATCGATGCCGATCTTGATGCGTTTGCCTTGGGTTTCGAGCACTTTGACTTTCGTTGCTACGTTGAGCGTGCCTGCTTCCACATCGCCTTTATCAGTGAAGAATAAGGGTTTAGTCAGGGCGCTATAGTAAGTTTGATTCGTTTCAACTGAGCTAACACCCGATCCTACTTCTGCAATCAGTTCTGGTGCGCGGGCAGTGCCCATTTCTGGTAAGTGGTGGGCAATACCTTTATGGCAATCGATACAGCTTTGGTCGATTTCTGCAGCGCGTTTCATCTGTTTTTGTGCCAGCGGTGACATGGCTTCCCATTTCATCGAGTTGTAGTTGTGGCAGTTTTTGCAGGCTAAGGAGTTGTCGCGGTCGAAACGTTTCCATTCACGGCTCGCCATTTCTAAGCGTTTGGCTTCGAATTTTTCAGGGGTGTTGACTGTGTTAAATAACCAGCCCCAGACGTCGTGGGAGGCTTCCATCTTACGGGCGATTTTACGGCTCCAATTATGGGGCACGTGGCAATCGGGGCAGGTGGCGCGAACGCCAGAGTGATTCGACCAATGCACAGTTTCCTGCAGCTCTTGGTAGGGTTTGCTTTCCATACTGTGGCAGCTAATACAAAAAGCTTCGGTATTGGTGGCTTCGAGTGCAGTGTTAAATCCGCCCCAGAAGATGATACCCATGATAAAAGCGCTGATGCTGACGGCGCCTAAGGTCAGCGCTTTGGTGGGTTTGTTCAGTGTGCGCCAGAGGTTGGTTAACCACTTCATAATCGCGTCCTCAAAAAGTAACTATATGTTAAATAGATATAAATTAGTGGCCGACAACGCCGCCGAAGGCTTGGATCATCCAAATGATGAAGCCGTAAATACTGATCCCTGCGATAGTGAGCGCGGGGAAGAGTAAAAAGATGATGAACCCGAGCGCTTTTAATTCATTTTTGCGCGTGGATTTCTCTGATGTAGGTGTTTGTATGTTTGGCTTTGTCATTGGGGTCGACTCCGATCGAAAGCGATTTTTGATAGGAGCACTATAGAGGGGAGATATGAATGGACTTGCTTGCTGTGATGAATGGGGTTTGACAATATATGAAAGATTATGAAAACTTTTTAAGGGCGTAAGCTTAGCGCTGCTCTGGCAGACTTTGGTGGTGATTAATGTGAGTTCAATGGGTAGTTATTACCTAGGGTTTGGCGGTTTTTTGAACAACTGATTTCGGCTTTTGCCGCTAATTTTTTATCGAAGTGCAGGTGATGTCTTAGCTATCTTTGGGAGATTCCAGTATCATCCGCGGCCAACAACGGCTGCGTCTACATGATTAATGGCTTTTTAATCATCGCGAAGCATCACTGCTTGCAGATCATGGATTTTTCCCACAGTAGGAAAATGATGTGGATCTCTCACCCAAGTCTGATGGATTTGGGGCTCTAATCTGCCGCAGCCAGCGTCGCCAATTGCGTTTTAGGGTAATTGGTACCGACCCCATTTTAAGAGATCACAAGGTATAACAACATTATGTCTGAGCAATTGAGTTCAACAGCCGTACCCTCTGGTTCGTTTCTGGACCGTTATTTTTCTATTCAACAACGTGGCAGCACAGTTCGCCAAGAAGTGATTGCGGGATTAACAACTTTCCTCGCTATGGTCTACTCAGTGATTGTGGTGCCAAACATGTTAGGCCAAGCGGGATTTGATCCCGGCGCCGTGTTTATCGCTACCTGTTTAATTGCATCATTTGGTTCTTTGCTCATGGGTTTATGGGCAAACTTACCTATGGCGATTGGCTGCGCTATTTCGCTCACCGCCTTTACCGCCTTTAGCTTAGTGCTCGGTCAGGGCATGTCGATTCCGGTTACCTTAGGCGCGATTTTCCTAATGGGCGTAACCTTCACGCTTGTGAGTGTGACAGGTATTCGTCAGTGGGTGCTGGCTAATTTACCTAAGGGTATTGCCCACGGTACTGGTATAGGTATCGGCTTGTTTTTACTATTGATTGCGACTAACAGCGTGCAATTGATTGTGGCCAATAGCGCAGGCTTGCCGGTGAAGTTGGGCGACATTAACAGCTTACCTGTTATTGCTACTATTCTAGGTTTAGCGGCAACTATCGGTTTAGAGCGCCGTGGTGTACCTGGCGGTATTTTGTTGGTGATTATCGCGTTATCGGTATTTGGTTTAGTGTTCGATCCGAGCGTGAAATACCAAGGTTTGTTTGCCTTGCCTGATTTAACCTCAGAGCATTCACTGATTGGTCAGCTTGATATCATGGGCGCCTTTAATCCTGTGGTATTGCCTATCGTATTAGCGTTAGTGATGACGGCAATTTTCGATGCGACCGGCACCATCCGTGCTGTGGCTGGCCAAGCGAATTTGCTCGATAAAGACGACAATATTGTCGGCGGCGGCAAAGCCTTAACCTCAGACTCGGTCAGCAGCATGGTGGCGGGTTTAGTGGGCGGCGCACCAGCGGCTGTGTATATCGAGTCGGCGGCGGGTACTGCGGCGGGCGGTAAGACAGGTTTAACTGCGACGATCGTGGGCGTACTGTTTTTATTGATGATGTTTTTAGCGCCATTAAGCTATTTAGTGCCAGCTTATGCGACAGCACCTGCTTTGATGTACGTGGGTTTGTTAATGCTGAGTAACGTGGCAAAACTTGATTTTGACGATAAAGTCGATGCCATGGCAGGCTTAACCTGCGCTGTGTTTATCATCTTAAGTTGTAATATCGTCACTGGTATTATGCTGGGCTTTGTGACCCTAGTTGTCGGCCGTATCTGTAGCGGAGAATGGCGCAAACTGAAAGTAGGCGTGCTCGCCATTACCTTAGGTTTAGTGGTGTTTTATATGGGTGGTTGGGCGATTTAAGTTAGGCAAACTGAGTGATTTAAACTGAGTTATTGTAAACAGAAGCGAGTGCGTCTTAGGATTAGCACTCGCTTTGATTTTGTGCCCGGTATTCACAATAGGCCCGCAGTAAGTCTTTCCAAGTGACAATCCCAATCAATTTACCGTCTTCTAACACCGGCAAGCAGCCTATGTCGTTGTCTAACAAGATGCGGGTTGCCGTGTCTAAATTGATGTGGGGTGCAACGGTAACCGGATTACGGGTCATCACTTGATGCACACGTTTTTGCAGGGTTTCTAAATCTCTTGCGGTTTCGGCGCTACTGCCCAAGTTGGGGCTAATGGCACGCAGCAGATCCCGCTCCGATAACACGCCTTCAAGTTGATACTCATCGACGACCAACAAGTGATGAAAGCTCGCTTGGTCGAAGATTTCCTTCGCCACAGTTAATCGGTCGTCCATTTCAACCGTGACGACTCGGGTACTCATAATATCGGCGATAATGATCGGCATGATGATCCCCTGATAAGCTTGCGCATCCTAGGATGCGCTCTGTTAATGCGCTGCATTACAGTTACTTATAACAGAGTGGTGCATGTTTAGCCAACACCCATTACAAAGTTTTAACTCAAAGATCTTGAACCTCTGGCTCATCATCCGCTGTGATTGGCATCCGCTCCGATTCGGGCAAGTGCGCGCCTATGTAGCGTTGATACTTTTTGCCTTTCAGTTTGTGGGTGTCCACCAGCACTAAGCCATCGATACAATCGCCAAAGTCGGCGTCGATACCAAAGGCGAGAAACTTAACCCCATCAGCCTTACACAGCTCACCATATTGCTTGTAGAGCGTCGGCACGGCGGCGCCCATACTCGCGAGTACTTGTTTGAGTTGCTTGAAGTTGCTCTGATAATCCTCGGAGAAATACAAATCATCTAACTTGGCTTTTTGGGATTTGGATAAACCAAAGGGCGACATGGAAACCGCCATCTGCTGCGCAGGCGCAAATTCCCGCGAGTAAAAGTGTACGAGCATTTCTCTGGCGCTGCCGGGCAGTTGATTGCTGATAGACACTGGGCCAAATAGGTAGCGGTATTCAGGGTGTTTGGCGAGATAAGCGCCTATGCCAAACCACAGATAATCTAAGCTGCGTTTGCCCCAATATTTAGGCTGCACAAAACTACGGCCAAGTTCTAAGCCTTGCTTCACGAATGGCATAAAGCTGTCGGCGTATTGAAACAGCGATTGGCTGTAGAGGGCGTTATCACCGTATTTATCTAAGACTTTGTCGCCACTGGCAAAACGGTAGGCGCCGACAATTTCAAACTGCTCTTTATCCCACAGCACTAAGTGCTGGTAGTAGGAGTCGTATTTGTCGATATCGCGGCGTTTGCCCGAACCCTCTCCCACGGCGCGAAAGGCGATTTCCCTCAGGCGACCGATTTCCCGCATGATGGGATTGCTGTCGTGGTGCTGGTACAGGTAAATCAACTTGTTATCTTGCGTTTCCCCTAGCAGTTCGCATTGCTGCAGCGCCGCTTGCAGTTCACGGCGCGATTCGGGATGGGCGATAGCACTTTGGGTGATAAACAGTGGGTCTTTATCTTTGCCGATACGATACAAATGATTTTTAAGCAGTTTTATCTTAGTCTTGAGTGGAAAGTCCATCGAGCGCACGGCTTCATTAGGAATGAGCTCGCCAATGCGGATCGGCATGTTGCGTTTGGCCTGTTTGAACATTTCCTTCACCAGCAGCAGTGTGGCGAGTGGCTTGTAAATCATAGATGCGCCATAGAAGGTCGCAGAGTTTTTGGCATCTAAAAATATCGGCAGTAAGGGTGCATTACAGGAAATCGCCATTTTTAAAAAGCCAGAGTGCCATTGGGTATCACGCACGCCACTCGGACGTAGGCGCGAGACTTCCCCCGATGGGAAAATCAGCACAGCGCCTTCGTTACGCAGGTGCTGGTGGATTTTTTCTAAATGCTGTTTCGGTGTGCCGCCGGTCATATTGCGCACTGGCAGTAAGATTGAGTGCAGCGGTTCCAGTGCCATCAAGAGTTCATTGGCGACGACTTTGATATCAGGGCGAATTTCACTGATCAGTTTGATCAGCGCTAAGCCATCGAGCGAACCTATGGGATGGTTGGCGAAGATCACCACTCGGCCTTCACAGGGAATGTTTGCTATCTCGTTGGCGGGCACAGTAAAGCTAAAGTCGAAACTCGCTAGCACTTGCTCGACAAAGTCCACACCCTGTAAATAGGCATATTGATTGGCGATATCATTGCATTGTTTTTCATTGAGCAGATAACGTAGCATGGCCTTGGCGGGTTTAGCGAGCCAAGGTTTGTCCTTGATAGAAGGCAGATTTTGTTCAACCATATTATCAACGGTAAAAATCATGCTCTTCGCCTTAAGCGCTGGTGGCTGCACGGCATGGTTATTATGGTTAAGGTTGCTGTTTAGCGTCTGGTCATTGTGTTCCATAGCGTTATCTGATTGATGAGTCATGTTATTTAGTTGATTCATAGTGTTAGGCAACATCCCTTGGGCGAGTTTCGCCGGTATTTGTGTTTGGCATTTGCTGCGCTGCCGTTTTTTGTTGTTTGTTTTTGTGCGTCTCAGGCGGCTGTTGCACTAACGCTATGCTGCTGAGAATATCGAGATTGAGTGTCTGTTCATTCCAGCGACACAGCTGTAATTCACCGTTAAGGGTTTCGGTGATTAAGCTGCAGTTTTCAACCCAGTCACCGTCGTTGGCGTAGATGATTTTCCGTTGCTCAGGTGTACTTTGGGGCGTGCAGTATTGTGCTGCTCTGGGGTGAGTAGAGAGTTCTGGCTGATGGATATGGCCGCAGATCACGCCGTCAACATCAAAATGCTGGGCGTAGTTGAGCACCGCTTGGCGATAATGTCCGATAGCGGCTTGAGCCTTACCCACTTTGGATTTGATGTAACTTGCCAGTGACCAATAGGGATAACCTAAACGTTCCCGCAGACTGTGGAGATTGCGATTAAGGAACAGCAATAAGTCATATAAATGGTCGCCCAATATGGCGTAGAAACGGCCGACACACACATCGGCATCAAACTGATCCCCGTGGAGCATCAACAATTTATGGCCGCCAATCCCGTGGTGAATATGTTGGCGGGCAATTTTGATATTCCACAGGCTTAGTTCGGCATAGGGTTTGATCAGTTCGTCGTGGTTGCCCGGCAGATAAATCACTTGGGTGCCGTTTTGTGCCAGTTCAATGAATTTTTGTAGCACCTTATTGTGGCTATCGGGCCAATGCAGCTTACGTTTCAGCGCCCATAAATCGACTATGTCACCGACCAGATACAAGTGCTGACAACGCACGGTTTCAAGCAAACTGAGCAGGTAGTCGGCCTTGCAATCTTTACAGCCTAAATGGATATCCGATAGCCAGAGGGCGTGAACTGTGATGCTTGGGGTATGGGGTGAAGCCGTCTGGTCTGAAGTTAATGCGGATGGGGTAAAAGAAGCTGAATTGAATCGATTTGAGGGTGTTGGTGCAGATGTCGGAACTGATGTAGGTGATTGCGTCGAGCGGTTAAAGATAGGAGGTGAAAGGCTGGGGTCATTTTTCTGTCCCTGCGCTGTTGTTTCAAATTCCTTGAAATTAAATCCTGTCATCTCGTATTCACCCATTAGGCTGTTAACGAATATGAGCTTAGTGAGGGGCTTTGACTGAATGATGAAGTTTAGATGACATGCAGATGACAAAAGGTGGATTAGCCTAGACTGAACCTGTCAAGATTCACATCAGGATGCAATTAGAACCGACAGTTAGTTTGCAGCATGAATTGTCATTGTTTCCCCAGTGACACGCCGCCCTTGCATTTAACAAGAAGCGTC
>NZ_JAUOET010000011.1:0-135497 GCF_031932075.1 Shewanella sp. SP1S2-4 | reverse complement strand
AGCCCCAGCAGTCAGCATCAGCATCACCGAAGACACCAACAATGACGGCCTGCTCAGTAGTGCTGAGCTCGACGGACAAGTAAACTACGTCGTTATCCTCGGCGCCGGCACTGCCCTGGGCGATACCTTAGTGATTGTCGATCAAGACGGGAGCGAGCTGTTTAACGGCCCTGTCACCCAAGCCATGCTCGACAGCGGTCTGGCGCTGGCAGTGAATGCCCCTGCGGACGGAGCTACCCTAACCCTAACGGCCACTGTCACCGACCCTGCGGGCAACAGCTATTCCGCCCACGACAGTGTCACGATTGATACCACTGCCCCTAATCCTCCAACAGTATTAATCGTTGATGACGGTATACCTGGTGATGGTGTACTTACTCAATCTGAGATTGGTAGTAATGGTGCTGGTGTTCAGATCGAAGTTAATATTGATGCCACTGAGTTTTTAGCTGGAGGGCATGTTAATTTAACGATCAATAACAGTGCAGTCATAACCTCAATTGAGCTTAAAATAGTCGATGTTGGTAACGGGGTTATCGAACTACAATTTGCTGATGGCACTCCCGCAACAAACTTCAGCTACAGTAATGGCATCATTAGCTGGACAGAGTCAACCCCTGAAGCAGGTCAAGATATTACAATCTATGCGACCCAAACGGATGCGGCGGGCAACACTTCAAGTCAGGGCTCAGATACTGCAACGGTCAATTCAGTACCAACGATAAACGTAATTAATAACGTAATTGTTTCAGAGGAAGGTTTGCCCCTAGGTCTACCTGATAGCACTGGAGATACCGATTCGACTAATAGTCCTGACGCCTCTGGGACAGTAAGCATACAAGATAGTAATAATGATAATCTGACCGTTTCACTTTCTGGCCCATCAGGATTATTATCTGGTGGCCAAGCAATTCAATGGAGTTGGGATCCTGTCACGCAAACTTTAACGGGTTATATTGGTACTGCAGGTGAGGCTTCATATACCGAAATTATGACTGCAACACTGACGCCACCGGTTACTGGTAGTTCAGGAAATTGGACCTATGATGTCACGCTTAAAGGTCCTGTCGATCATCCAGATACTGAGACAGAAGACACCTTGTCAGTCAATATTGGCATCAATGTTAATGATGGCCATGGTGGTACATCAACTGGAAGTTTCAATGTCACCATTGAAGATGATGCTCCAGTCATATCACCAATTGCAGCCGTGCAAACCACAACGACAAGTATTCCTGATTCATTGGTGGGTTCATTCTCACTCACTGGTTACAGCGGCAACAATAATTCATTAGATTTCAATGGATTTACTATCAGTGCAAGAGGATTCACTTCGTCAACTAACTCAAATTTAATTGATGCCGCAATCTTTGGTAGTAGTAGTGGGATAGGTGTTAGTAGCGCTGGTGCTCCTTATCATAATCTCGCGAATGAAGTCGATTTCCGTAAATTTGCAGATGGAAGTTCTGCATCTGAAGAAATCATCATTACTCTCGATCCTGGAACTATTGCCTACGGCGTAAATATCCAGTTTTCCCACATGTTTGGTGGCGAACTAGAAGTCGGTGTCGTCGAGTTTTGGCGAGATGGCCAACTTATCGCAACTCAAACATTTAGCTCAGATGCCAGCAGTGGCGACTATGCCGCCAACTTCCAAGCCTTACAAGGCGGTTTTGACACTATGGTCATCAAAGCCCTTGATAATGGCCAGGGCCCAAGTAGCGGTGATAATAGTGACTTCACTGTTACCGCTATTGAGTTTTTAGGCACAACGACTCCACCAGCAATCGCCTTTGCTTCAGGAACTGTTAGCCCTGATTGGGGCGCAGATGGTAAAGGTTCGCTCACCTTACAAGGTAGTGATGAAACCAATTTATTCACGGCAACAGGCAGTGCAATTACCATAACCCAAACGGCAAATACACTGATTGGGGTCGATGCTGCTGGTCACTTGGTATTCAAACTTGAGTTTACCCCAGGTACAGGTCAATGGGACTTCCATCAATATCAAGAGATGTTACAACCTAGCGATGGTGATATTGATTTCAAAGTAAGAGCCACTGATGGAGATGGCGATCATACAGATGGTACTTTCTCTGTTATTCCACAAGTTTATGTTGATACAACGCCACCTTCTGCACCTGAAGTACGCATCATAGATGATGTAAATGATGACGCGTATTTGACGAGTACTGAGATAGGTAGTAATGGCGTTCAAATACAGGTCAAAATTAATGCTAGTGACTTTAATACTGGCGGCAGTGTACATCTAGAAATCGATAATGCAGGTAATAGCAGTACAGTAGACCTCATTCTTGACAATGGCGTACTGAAATTTAGTAATGGTGCTCTAGCAACAGGTTACACCTATACAAATGGTGTTATTACTTGGACAGAGCCTACTCCGACTGCAGGTCAGGCAATCTCAGTCACCGCAACTCAAACTGATAGTGCTAATAATGAATCAGCTGAAGGCACGGATAATGCTACCGTTATTGATGCGACTGACGATCGCTATACCATCGACGAAGATCAGCAGCTAACGGGTAATGTTCTTACCAATGATCAACTCGGCAATCTGAGCATCACTAGCTTCAGAGTCATGTATAACGGTATGCAAACCAGTTTTAACGCAGGGCAAACCGTTACCTTGGCCGTGGGTAGCTTATTAATACAAGCCAATGGTGAATTCCAGTTTATTCCAAATGATAACTGGGCAGGCGAAATGCCAAGTGTCACCTACACAACAAATACTGGTTCCACAGCAGCACTTGATATCACTGTTTTACCTATAGCAGATAAGCCTGTAGTTAACGTTATTCTGACTGATAATGGCATACCGCTATACAGTAACTTTAAGACTTCAGGTATCACTACCGAACAATTCCGTACGGGCGATTTTACTACCGCACCATTTAATACTGGTACGCGTACTATTGATAATACTTCCGGACAAGATCAGTTGCTCGGTACTGGGGGGAACGATCATCTTGTCAGCGCAAATGGCGGCGGTGATCTACTCTACGGTATGGATGGTGATGACATACTTGTCGGCAGTGATGCCGTTCAAGGTGACTCTCTCTATGGCGGAACGGGAAATGATGTTCTTGTTGCTGGTCTAGGTAATGACGGGCTCTACGGTGATGCAGGAACAGATATCGCCGTACTTCTTGGCAACCGAGCCGACTACATAATAGAGAAAGGCGCAGGCTACTCTAGCAATGATCGTTGGTTCAACTTCTTTGTAACTGAAAATGGCATCGGTGTTACTAAGGCCCTGCATGATGTTGAGTATGTGCAATTCAAGGATGGCATATACGCGATCAATCAAATCACAGGTGAACTCACATTAGAACAGCCTACAGCTGTAGACTATCCAATCGAAATTAATGTGTCACTTGCGGATCGAGACGGTAGCGAAAGCATCGATAGCATTCAGCTCAGTGGTTTACCCGAAGGCACCTTACTCTACAGCAGTAACGGTACCTTAATGGGGACTGCAGATGCAGACGGTAATATTCTTCTAAATCATGGCAGCGTATGGAACAGTGCATCTTTAGATGTCAATCTGACAGGATTAACATTAAGGGTTCCTGGTGAATATGCAGGTCAAGTCAACCTCGTTGTCGAAGCAGTATCAAGAGAGTCAGGTACAGACTTGACCAATACTGCAACAGATGCAGATAGCGTCATTCTTAGCTACTTCAGTGGTCATGAAGGAGAGCCTGGCGATCAAAATCTTAACTTTGGTAATGAGCACAACATTGTGGTCGGCGATTTAGACGGTAGCGTTATTTTGCCAGGTCAAAACTACAATATCGCCTTTATGGTCGATAGTTCTGGCAGTATTGGAAGCACGGCGCTCAATAGCATGACAGCGCAACTTGAACAGGTGTTTACGACACTGAAAAACAGCGCTACCGCTGAAGGCAGCGGCACTGTAAATGTGTTCTTGGTTGACTTTGATGGCATTTCTAAAGGTTGGGTTTCTGTCGATATGAAAGACCCCAATGCCCTGTCGATACTGGAAGATGCATTGGACGACATGCGTTCAGGTGGAAACACCAACTACGAAGATGTATTTAAAACGACCGCCAACTGGTTCTCTGGCATCAGCGGTAACAGTGCCACAAATCTGGCTTACTTTATTACCGATGGCCAAGCTAATGAGTACAACTACAATGAGGGCCAAAACCCTGAGGTTTATAACCCACGCGGAGCAAACAACAGTATTTACCTATCCAGTATCATCCAAAACGGTTATGTATTTGGCAATACATATAGCCAGGATGGACGTACGATCATCAACCAGTACGGTGAAGTATTAAAATGGACCCAAAATAGCAATAATAGTTGGAGCTCAAGTTCAGTTGGCTTTATGCGCCCGGATGGTAATGGAGGTTTCCAATTTGCCAACTTGGGTACAAACGGCACCGGAACGAATGCGAATTCCCAGCAAGGATTTGCTTTCCTATCAACGCTAGGAGTGATTGTTCAGGCCATTGGGATAGGCCCATCACTGGATAGTGAAGATCTTAAGCCATTTGACTCTGACGGTAATGTTCTGACTAACATCAACGCTGAGGATTTAGCAGATGCGATCATTGGTACTCCAATTACCCAACTGCCAGGATCTGATACCATCAACGGTGGTAACGGCGACGATATACTCTTTGGTGATGCCATCAACTTTAACGGTATTAGTGGCCAAGGTTATGTTGCCATCAAAGATTATGTTGCTGATCAGCTAGGGGTAGCCGCAGTTACCGATGCCCAAGTACATAGATATATTACTGAGCATGCATCTGATTTTGACCAATCTGGTGCCAGCGATAAGGCAGATGTTCTTATCGGCGGACAAGGTAATGACATACTTTATGGGCAAGGTGGGAATGATCAGCTTTACGGCGGTAATGGTAATGATCTTATATTTGGTGGTGCTGGTAACGATACTATTATTGGTGGCCTAGGAAACGATAAACTAACGGGAGGGACTGGCTCTGATACTTTCGTCTGGCAGGCTGGCGAGTCAGGAACAGACCATATCACTGACTTTAATATCCATGAAGATAAATTGGATTTACGCGATCTACTTCAAGGTGAAAATACCAACACGCTAGACAGCTATTTGAATTTCAGCCTTAACAGTAGTGGCTCTACAGTGATCGATATTGATGCCAATCAAGACGGTGTCTTTGAACAACATATCATCCTTGATGGTGTTAATTTGTTCGACGAATATGGTAGCACTAACGATGCTGGTATAATTAATGGCTTATTGGGTAGTAATAATGATGGTCCGCTAATCATTGACTCTCAGCCTGTCACACCAGAACCTGTACAAGGAATCGCGCCACTGGATACTAATCCACACCATAATATCATTCCTTAAATAAAATCAGTTCAGATGGCCTATAGAAATATAGGCCATCATGACCGATACTTGCCATAACCATATAAAAATCCAAAGGATAAGTAATTAGGTGTCAGCTGCAGCTTCTGAAAAAATTGACCAATGGACCATTTCAGCCTCGCAAAGAGTCTTAGTGGATCCGCTGCTGGATTGTTTAGTGTTACTCACTGAGCATTTTGGCAACCCATGCTCATGCGACTCGCTTGCGGCAGGTTTACCTTTGTCAGGTGCGGTATTAACACCCGATTTATTACCTCAGGCCGCGTCGAGGGCCGGCCTAGCGGCGAAGTTATCTCGAAAAGGCTTAAACGAAGTATCACCGATATTGCTTCCCTGTATTTTGTTATTAAAAGACAAGAAAGCCTGCATATTGCGTGAACTTGATGTTGAGTCAGATAAAGCGATTATTCAATTACCCGAGACAGGTGGTGAAGAGACGCTAACCATTGAGTCGCTCGAAGCCTTATATGTGGGATATTTATTCTTAGTTAAACAAGAATATCGTGGTGACATGGGCTTTGATGTTTATCTGCATGATAATAAAACCCACTGGCTAGTCCAAACTTTAAAAGATTCTGCCCCCATTTATCGTGATGCATTAATTGCTTCTGTATTAGTGAATTTGTTCGCCTTAGTCTCACCGTTATTTATTATGAACGTGTATGACAAAGTCGTGCCCAACCTTGCCTTTGAGTCCCTGTGGGTGTTAGCGATTGGTGCTTCTATTGCGTATCTGTTTGATCTTGTCATGCGCCAACTCAGAAGCTACCTGATTGATGTAGCAGGTAAAAAAGTAGACATCATAGTGTCTTCTCGCCTATTCGCTAAAGCGATTGGTATCCCCTTAGAAAAACGTTCCCCCAGTATTGGCGGTATGGCAAAACAATTAGGCGAATTCGATAACATCCGTGAAATTTTAACCTCGGCGACGATCACAACCTTAGTCGATCTGCCCTTTGCATTATTTTTCCTAATTATTATTTATATCGTTGCCGGCGATCTCGCCATTGTTCCAGTGATCGGTGGCGCCATCATTATTGGCTTTACACTTTATATCCAACCTAAACTCAAAGCCGCTATCGAAGAAGGCAATAAATTTTCAAGCTTGAAACATGGGCATTTAATCGAGAGTTTATCGGCACTAGAGTCAATCAAAGCCAATGGTGCCGAAGGGATAGTACAAAAAAGCTGGCAACAGATGATAGGCCACAGTGCCAACTGGCAATTGAGGTCAAAAAAGCTCTCCAACTCTGTCTCGAACGTGGCTAACTTCACAGTGCAATTTACCGTTGTTTGCGTCGTCATTTTAGGTGTTTATCGCGTGGCCGATAATGCAATTTCTATGGGCGGAATTATTGCGGCCGTTATGTTATCGAGCCGAGCTATTTCACCTATGGCACAACTTGCAGGCCTGATGACCAGAGCAAACCACACTGCCAGCGCACTGCGTCAGCTTAATGAAATCATGACTCAAGAAGATGAATTTGAAAATAAAGGGCATTTGGTTAGCAAACAAAGGCTAATAGGTAAAATCAATGCTGATCATGTCGGCTTTGCTTACCCTGGTTCAGAAAAACCAGTACTCCATCCAATGTCACTGACCATAAATCCCGGCGAGCGTATTGCAATTATCGGCCGTAATGGTTCAGGTAAAAGTACCCTTGCCAAGTTATTGGTTGGGTTATTTCAACCGACAGCAGGAAGCCTGCGTTATGACGGTTTAGACTCAGCACAGATCCATCCGAGTGATTTACGCCGTAATTTTGGTTATTTGCCCCAAGATGTGACCCTTTTCCACGGTTCGATTCGGGACAATATTTTATTTGGTACACGCCAAGTCACTGAGCACCAATTAATCCGTGCCGTACAGCTTTCTGGAGTGAGTCAATTTACCAACCTAGAAGCAGAGGGGTTAGACCAACAAGTCGGCGAAGGCGGCATGTCGCTCAGTCGCGGACAAAGACAAACCGTTGCCCTTGCTCGTGCCACACTCAATGACCCTCCAGTGCTATTGATGGATGAGCCCACCGCCAGCTTGGATGCGCGCGCGGAACAACAATTTATTCGCTCAATGCAGAATGTCAGCAAAGACAGAACCTTAATTCTTATTACCCATAAGATGCATCTGCTGCAGCTCGTCGATCGCATTATCGTACTCGAACGCGGCCATGTGGTCGCTGATGGTCCCAAGGCAGAAGTGTTAGAAAAACTCAATTTTGGCCTCGTGAATGGAGAAGCTAAAAGATGAGTAAAAATCTAACCGCGAATGACTTAGACATGGTTGATGATGTCTACGGCGCCATGATGACTGACGCCCCTAGCGGGCACAGATTAATCATATGGGCACTTGCAGCTATGGTTGTGTGTTTTTTACTGTGGGCAGGGTTTGCTAAATTAGACAAGGTCACCACTGGTTCGGGGAAAGTCATCCCCTCATCACAAGTCCAAGTCATCCAGAGTTTAGATGGCGGCATCATGCAAGAGCTATATGTACAAGAAGGTGAAATGGTAACGAAAGGCCAACCTTTAGTACGTATTGATGATACCCGCTTCCGCTCTGATTTTGCTCAGCAAGAGCAAGAGGTTTTGGGCTTAAAAACCAATGCTATTCGTATGCGCGCGGAACTCGATAGCATTCTCATATCAGACATGACATCAGACTGGCGCGAGCAAGTGCTCGTTACTAAAAAAGCCTTGGTATTTCCTGAGAGCATCATTACCGCGGAACCTGCCTTAGTTAAAAGGCAGCAAGAAGAATACAACGGACGGTTAGATAATTTAAGTAACCAACTTGAAATCTTGGTCCGTCAAATTCAACAAAGACAACAAGAAATTGATGATCTTGCGTCTAAAACAACGACATTAACCACCAGTATGCAGCTGATCTCCCGTGAGCTTGAGCTCACTCGGCCGTTAGCTAAAAAAGGTATCGTTCCTGAAGTTGAACTACTCAAACTTGAACGTACTGTGAACGATTTGCAAGGCGAATTGAATTCAATGCGCCTACTGCGCCCTAAAGTCAAGGCGGCGATGGATGAAGCCATCTTAAAACGCCGTGAAGCTGTATTCGTCTATGCCGCCGATCTACGCGCACAGCTTAATGAAACCCAAACCCGCCTGTCTCGCATGAATGAAGCACAAGTGGGTGCACAGGATAAAGTCAGCAAAGCGATTATCACCTCCCCAGTTAATGGCACCATTAAAACCACTCATATCAATACACTCGGCGGCGTTGTGCAACCAGGTGTCGATATTATCGAAATAGTGCCATCGGAAGATCAGCTACTGATTGAAACTAAAATCTTGCCTAAAGACATCGCCTTCTTACACCCAGGATTGCCGGCAGTGGTAAAGATTACCGCCTATGATTTTACCCGCTATGGTGGTCTTAAAGGAACCGTTGAGCACATCAGCGCTGATACGTCTCAAGATGAAGAAGGTAATAGTTTTTACCTCATTAGAGTCAGAACCGCAGAATCCAGTTTAACCAAAAACGATGGCACACAGATGCCAATTATTCCGGGAATGTTGACTTCGGTTGACGTTATCACGGGGCAAAGATCCATACTTGAGTACATTTTAAATCCAATTTTAAGGGCTAAGGACACAGCGCTCAGAGAGCACTAAGCCTTTTTATAAACCGGGAGGTTGGTCATGAAGACTTCAGCAAAACGACAATTTCAATGTTCAAAGATAGCCATAGTGCTGTCATTAATTCTGTTACCTTTATCGGCTCAAAGCCAGACGTTAGAGCAAGCCGTTGCACATACGCTTGATACGAACCCTGATTTACGTGTTGCCTTCAACCGCTTTAAAGCGCGCGAAGAACAAGTTAATCAAGCAATAGCAGGTTATATGCCGACGATTGATGTCAGTGGCGGCTACGGCTACGAACAAACTGACAGCGTGTCGACTCGTAGACGACCAAATGTCGGTGATGTCGATAGCAAAGGAGTTGCGGAATTAAACCGCGGAGAGTTTGGTGTTAGCCTAAAACAAATGCTCTTCGATGGTTTCTATACTAGCAGTGAAGTTGATCGTTATAGCTTTGAAGCCAGTGCAGACCAATGGGCGCTGCTTGCTGCAGCTGAAGATATGGCGCTCGATGTCACTAAGGTATACCTCAACTATTTGCGCACTGATGAAGTGCTGAAATTAGCAGAGAAAAACCTTAACAGCCATAAAGAAATTTATGACCAAATCAAGCAACGTACCGATTCAGGTTTAGGTTCAATCGCAGACCTATCCCAAATCACGGGACGCTTAGCGCGGGCTAATGCCAACGTGATTTCTGCTCGCAACAATTTACTTGATGCAAAAGCGCAGTACATCAGAATTGTAGAGTCGGCACCAGCAGACTTAATCTTACCTGTGCCCGATGCAGAGATGCTGCCAAAAGATCTAAGCTCTGGCATTATCGCAGCACAGGAGAATCACCCCATACTCAAATCTGCAGCAAATGATATTAGTGCCGCCGAGAATGAACGTTCATCAGTACAGTCTAATTACTACCCTCAAGTTTCTTTGGAGCTGAACGGTAATTGGAATAATGATGTCGGCGGCGAAGATGGTATCTCTGGCGCTGGCGCATTCCGTAGTGATGTGGGTGGCTATAGCAATGATTTAATGGCCATGGTTCGAGTAAAATATAACTTATTCTCGGGTGGTAAAGATCTCGCCCGTGAGAAAGAAACAGCATACAAACTTGGTGAAGCCAAAGAAATCCGTCAACGCGCTCAGCGCGAAGTCGTTGAAGGCGTGAATTTGGCTTGGAACGCATTTGAATTACTGGCACCTCAAAAGCAATACATCCGAGACCATGTTATAGCCGCAAAGGATACCCAATCTGCCTATGCCCAACAGTTCAATTTAGGCCAACGCAGTCTTCTCGACTTATTGGATACCGAAAATGAACTCTTCGAGGCGCGTAAAGACTATTTACAGGCAGAGTATGATGAAATCATTGCTAAGTATCGCGTACTCAATTCTACCGGACGCTTATTAGACTCTCTCAGAGTCACTAGGCCCGATGCATGGCGTGGAGAGCGCAACTATGTAGGAGGAGCTAACTAATGAAAACTATCACATTTTTTCTCAGTGTCATTCTTTTAGCTGGTTGTTCAATGCGCGATACAGTTAATATTGACGAAATGACCACAACTCAAGCCTATGATCTATCAGATAAAGATAGAGATGGGGTCATTGAGGCCCGTGAACGCTGTAATGATACCGCTCAAGGCGCCGGCATTGACAACTATGGCTGTGGCAAAATCAAAGCGATTAATGAGCGTAAAGAGTTAAGCATTTTATTCCCAAATGATTCTGCTTATATTGCACCAGAGTACTATCCTCAAATTGAGGAGGTTGCAGTATTTTTACAACAATTCCCAACGACTAAAGTGACTATTGAAGGGCACACTAGTCGTACAGGAACTGATGAACGCAACTTAGTATTATCGCAAGAACGTGCCGATGCAGTGACAGCTGTGCTAGCCGAACGCTTCAGCATAGATAGAAGTCGATTAACAGCTATTGGATATGGCCCTAGCCGCCCAGTGGTGTTAGAGCGTACTCCTGAAGCTGAAATTCGTAACCGTCGTGTCGTGGCAGAAGTCACAGGTGATGATACGGCAACAGACATGAAATGGACGATTTACTCGGTCGATGACAACACACAATAAAGGACTCACACATTAGGTTATGAACGGCAGACTTGGTTATAAACATTCATTATTGCGAGTCTGCCGCTTTAGCCTCATAGCGTCAGCCTTAGGCATATGCTGCCTATATGCTGCCCCCACACAAAACCTTGATGAAGGGAAGATCACTTCAACCCTTGAAAAACATTATGGTGAGCGTGCGGGGATGCGAGCTAGGGCTTGGTTCAAAGTTTTATCGGAAGCAAGTACGCTAGATGAAAAAGAAAAGCTATTGAAAGTAAATAACTTTTTCAACTTATTCCGCTTTATTGATGACAGTAAATTATGGGGTGAGTCAAATTATTGGGCAACGCCGATGGAGTTTATTGGCGTGAATGGTGGTGACTGCGAAGATTTTTCGATCGCTAAATACTTCACCTTGCTCCAACTTGGCGTGCAAGAGGACAAGATGCGGATCACTATGGTTAAAGCGACTACGGTGAATCAATACCACATGGTATTGGCTTACTATGAGACACCAGCATCGATCCCCTTAGTTCTCGATAATCTTGATCATGAAATAAAGCCCGCCACCAAAAGAAAAGATCTACTACCTGTTTATAGCTTTAACGGTAAACAGTTATGGCTCAATAAAGAGCAAGGTCGAGGTGTACTAGCGGGTTCGTCAACACGGCTAGAAAAATGGAACGATCTTAACCATAGATTAGGTGTTGACCGCCTTAGACAACCAAAATTAAAACTGGAGTAGCACCAAAAATGACACTGTTTAGACAGATTTATTCGCTGCTTTTTAGCCTATTTTTGCTCGTAGTTGCAAGCCTTGGCTATGTGCAATTTACTGAGACTCAAAGCTTTTTAACCAAGCAAATGGAGTCAGATCTAAACAATGCCAGCACTTCACTTGGTCTAATGCTTACTCCAGCACTTCAAGCTGGCGATACCGCAGCTGCAGAAACCTTAGTGAATGTCATCTTTGAAGGCGGCTATTATCAAAATGTAAAACTGACATGGATGGTCGATGGTAAGCAACAAGAGTGGAATAATCCTTTAAGAATTGAAGATGTACCTCAATGGTTTATTAATTTGAATCTATTTAAAACCATCAAAAAACAAAGCACTATCACTTCTGGCTGGTTACAACTCGCGCAACTTGAAATCACCGCTCATCCAGGATTTGGTTATCATGAGCTGTGGCGAATCATGTCCAATACGATCATTGCCTTCTCTTTGCTTTTCCTCGTTGCCATTTTTACCGCAAGAATTGGTCTAACGTGGATATTAAAACCGTTACATACTCTATCGGAACACGCGAAAAGTATTGCGGCACGTCAATTCGGCCCGGACATGGCCTTACCTAAAACCACGGAATTAAAAGACTTAGTAACCGCATTTAACAGTATGTCAGCGCAGTTAAAACAAGTATTCCATTCCCTCGATGAAGAAGTCGGCGCATTACGTAAAAAGAACCTTGTCGATCCTGCGTCAGGCCTGCCGAACCGCCAATATGTGGTGAGTCGTTTAAATGGTTGGTTGAGTGAACCTAGCAGTGGCGCGTTATTCCTCGCTAAACTCGACTGGCTCGAAGAAGTGCACAGTAAATATGGCTATCAAGTCCGAGATGAAACCATACGAATTTTGGCTGAAAAGTTTCAGCTGCAGTTAAACGAAATCACACCGTCTGTTATAGGCCGCATTGCCGCCTATGAATTTGCATTTTTAGTGACGGATGTTGAACACGATCAAATCAGCAGATATTTACAAACGCTTATCCGCACCATCAACCAAGAAATGTCGAAGGCGGGCTGTAAGCCTAATGAAGACTTTGCGATTGGTATTGCGGAGCGTATTGGGCAAATGAATGTGTCGGATATTTTGGCCCAAGCCGACAACGCCCTTCAAAAAGCGTTACAAGAAAATAAAACTTTCCATTGGTTTGAAACCACAGAGCAGCAATTATTCACCCGTGAACAGTGGCGGGATAACCTTAGCCATGCCATCAGTAATAAGAAGTTTAAGTTTAGATGGCAACCAATCCAGTTTTGCGATGGCGATGGCATAGCGCAACGGGAATTATATTGCCAATTAGAGCTCGGCGATCAACTCGCCCATGCAGGGCAATTTATGCCTTATATCGAGCTCTTATCTCTCGGTGCCCTGCTCGATAAATGTTTGATTGAAACTGTCTACGAGCAGAAACTATTAGAGCGTAGCTATGAACCGCTCGCGATTAACTTAACCCACCAAAGTATTAACGATCCGCAATTCCATGAGTGGCTCAATCACTTCTTACGCAATGCCGCATTTATTGAGCGGATCTGCTTCGAAATCCCTGAAGCGGGCGTCTATAGCGATCTTAAGTCGTGTCAGCACTTATGTAACATCATTCGTGATAATGGTGCTAAGTTCGGCATTGACCACTTTGGCCGTCAGTTTGGCTCTATGTCTTATCTACAGGAATTAAGACCTAGCTATGTGAAACTCGATCAATCCTTCGCCTACTATGATGAGACCCACCACAATAGTGAACTGTGCCGCGCGCTAATCAACGTAGCGAAAGGATTAGATATTCAAGTCATAGTGACGGGTATTCAAGAACAAGCTCAGCTAGAGCGCTTTAACGAGCTTAGAACAGATGCCTATCAGGGCTTTATCGCCCCTCCGGTGAATCTTGATTAAGCCAAATTAAGAAGTGATATTAAAAGTAAAAAGCTCCGTAAGGAGCTTTTTACTTTTCTAACGACAGAATGGCTATATCGATACCGTTGCACATCTGTATTGCCTACTTAGAGTTTAAGCAAACGCATAAACAATTTCTATATGAAGCTACATTACACAAATACAAAAAAGTCCCTGTGTATTGATTAAGAATGCTGAGACGTTTCGACTTATCTGTTCGATGCGTTGAATTTGGTCGATACGTTGAAAGCGCGAGGATTCGACCTCTGCTTTCTGGCAATAAGGCTTCTAATGCCAATCAAGACAAGTCAATCAAGACAAGCAAACCGTAGATGCAAAAAAGCCTCAGTTATTCACTAGGAATGCTGAGGCTTTTTCACTAATTGGTCGGTGATAGAGGATTCGAACCTCTGACCCTCTGGTCCCAAACCAGATGCGCTACCGGACTGCGCTAATCACCGTAAATATTTCACTATTTACTTAACTTACATTAAGCTCGCTAGCTAAGCGAAGAATGTGGTCGGTGATAGAGGATTCGAACCTCTGACCCTCTGGTCCCAAACCAGATGCGCTACCGGACTGCGCTAATCACCGAGAATATCAATAATCTTTATATAAAATAAATGAAATGGGGTGACTGATGGGGCTCGAACCCACGACAACCGGAATCACAATCCGGGACTCTACCAACTGAGCTACAATCACCACTGACTTTCACTTATCTTGTTAACCTAAAAGCTCACAACTCTGTTCGGAATTGGTGCGCCCAAAAGGATTCGAACCTTCGGCCTCACCCTCCGGAGGGGTGCGCTCTATCCAGCTGAGCTATGGGCGCTCGCCTTGGTTAGCGCCGCATATACTAGGGTCAAATCCCCTTTGAGTCTATAGCTGTTTTGCACTTTTTTTACTGACTGCTCAAGTTTTATCACATTAGCTGACTTTTAAAGCAAAATGCAGCCAAAATATGACTTGGATGTTACAGTATTTCATGCTAATTATAGTGTTTGGTAAATGCAACCCTATATTTAACTAGTGAGTATCATGTTTAAGGATGAAGATGAAACTGGCCAGCCTCGTATAAATGAAGCTGAACGCTTACGCAAAAAAATTATTCGCTTAAAACAATTAGCGCATAAGTATAAGCATGCTGAGATCATTCAAAACGCATTACTCGAAATATCCAATATTGCGACCCATGCTTCTTCACTCGAAGAATTCTATGTCGGCGTGCATAGCCACCTAAAACAACTCATCCCCGCTGATAATTTTTTTATTTCAACCCTTGATATCAGCACTGGCGAGCTTGCTATCCCTTTTTTCGCCGACGAAAAAGACGCGCATCCTGCAGAGCTTTATCCAGAACAATCATTATCAACATTATTACAACAGGGATTAACAGGCTACGTTCTTAGAACGGGTAAGGCTTTGTTATGTGATAATGACAAAGTCAATGAACTCATTGCCGCAGAGGAAATCGTTAACTTAGGTTCTCCCTGCCATTTATGGCTTGGCGTGCCCATTAAACACGATGACATAGTAACCGGAGTGTTAGTCGTACAAACCTACGACACAAATGTCAGCTATGGGGAAATCGAACTCGAGTTGATGACCTTCATTTGTCACCATATTTCAGGAGTGATGGAACGGCTCAAGCATCAAGAGCAATTAGAACAAGCCATTCAACAAAGAACCAGAGAACTCAGCCAAGCCTATGATAAATTAAAACTAGAAGTCTATGAAAGACGCAGAGCCGAGCGCTTACAAAAATCACTGTTCGAAATTGCCGAACTAGCCAGTTCCAGTGCCGACAACCCAGACTTTTATGCCCAGTTACATAATGTCATTCGACATCTTATTCCTGCCAACAATTGCTACATTGCGCTTTTGGATGACACAGAAACACATCTCACGTTTCCCTTTTATGTCTCGCAATTAGCCAATAAGCACCCAGGAACTCGGCCGCTACAGGATGGCTTAACCGAATATGTGCTCAAACATAAGCGGCCACTGCTGTTAGATCAAAATAGTATCAATGCGTTAATCGCCTCTGGTGAGCTGTATTCCCAAGCACCAGAATTAAATCATACTCAGACTATGCATCAATGGATTGGTATTCCTCTCTTTATCCATGATCAAGTACGTGGTGCCTTGACGATTTACAGTTTTAGCATGACGCAGAATTACCAGGTCAAAGATTTAGAATTACTGACATTTGTCTCGCAACACATTGGTTCTGCTATTGAGAAGAAACTGTCCGCTGAGTCCTTGCAGCGCAGTTATGAAGAGCTAGAAGAAAAAGTCATCGACCGTACGAAAGCGTTAGCCGAACTCAATCAAAACCTTGAGAAAGAAATTCAACAACGTCGCAGTATGGAAGCTAAGCTAGTTCACGATGCTAAGCACGATGCGCTCACAGGCTTGCCTAACCGCGCTATGTTTATGGAGCGCTTATCTCACGCGATTAAGCACGTCCGTCGCCACAGCTTAGAACAATTTGCCCTACTCTTTATCGATCTCGACCGCTTCAAACAGATTAACGACACTATGGGACATTTAGAAGGCGATAAATTCTTAATTGAGACCGCAAGCCGCCTCAAGTCCTGCATTCGTGATAACGACACCTTAGCGCGCCTAGGTGGCGATGAATTCGTTATCTTGCTCGATAGTATTAACAACATTAACGATGCAAAAGATGTATCAGAAAGAGTGATCCAAAAAATATCCCAACCCTATCGACTCGGCACCATGGAATTTAACTCTGGCGCCAGTATCGGGATCACTATCAGTGGTAAACATAGGGTCGATACCAGTGAATCTATGTTACGTAATGCAGATACTGCCATGTATCAGGCAAAAGCCAACGGTAAGGGCTGCTATGTTATTTTTGATGATAACGCCCAACATCAAGCTATACAGGATGTCGAGTTAGAAAATGAATTTCGGCATGCATTACACCATGCCGAAATCGAACTCAGTTATTTACCTGTCGTCGATTTTAACACTGGTCAAGTGCATGCATTAGAAAGCCGTCTGTTCTGGCAACACCCACTACGTGGACTTTTACAACAAGAACAACTCAGTGCACTTGCTGAACAATCACATCTTACCGTTGAACTCGATAAATATACGATAAGCGTCATAGATCGCACTTATGCTGAACTGCTTAAGCAACATGATGAATCGATTGAATTACATGTGATGCTTTCAAGCCAACATCTTAAGCATAAGCACGTACTACGTAGTTTGAAAAATACTCTCAAGCAAACCCAGTTAAACCTAGGCCATTTATGGTTATTCTTTAATGAAAAAGCCCTAGTGCAAGAAACTGAAAATCATATCAATGGCTTTGAATTGTTGCAGAAACTCGGAGTAAAACTCGGGATAAGCCATTATGGTAGCGGCTATAGCGCATTAAATAGCTTATTGTTTTTGCCGATTAAAGGCTTAAAGCTCGACGCCAATCTCACCAAACAGATACAAGCAGAGCAGCAGCTTAAGTTAATGTCCGCTTATCAAAAAACGGCATCAACCTTAGAACTGCAAACCTTTGTCGATGGCATTGATTGCCCTGAACAAAAACGTATCTTCAGTGAACTGGGTTATCAGCTGGGTCAGGGGGTTGCTTTAGCCGACACTTTTACCTTAAGTGACACCCAATCACAGATCTGTACTCAGCTCGAATATGCCTAGATAAAACCCGAGCGATTGACTTTAAATAACAGTAAGCAAAACGCTCGTTATTTTTTAAACATATCCCTTAAGCTAGAAATGTTGGCTCGCCCAGTCTGCATCCGCTCCTGCTCCGTTTGCTGTGGTTTACGATTCTCCCACACCACATCATCTTGAGGTAACTCAAGCAAGAAACGGCTCGGCTCACAACGCATGGTTTCACCAAATTGACGTCTTTCACGGCAGAGGGTAAACCACAGTTCTCGCTGGGCCCGAGTGATGCCCACGTAGGCTAAGCGACGCTCTTCATCGACATTGTCTTCATCTATGCTAGTTTGATGAGGCAAGATCCGCTCCTCCACTCCCACCATAAACACAAACGGGAACTCTAAGCCCTTAGAAGCATGCAAGGTCATCAACTGCACCTGATCGCCGCCTTCGTCCTCACTATTGCGCTCCATCATGTCTCTGAGCGTCAGTCGAGTCACGACCTCAGGCAAGGTCATTGGCTCATCTAATTCATCACCTGCGAGCATCTCAGTTACCCAACGGTATAGCTCTGAGATATTCTTCATCCGCATTTCAGCGGCTTTTGCACTAGTGCTGGTTTCGTATAGATAATCTTCATAATTGATCTTACGGATCAAATGCTTCACAGCCTCGACAGGTTCACCACGCTCTGCATGATCCCCTGTCTCGACAATGAAACGACCGAATTGATACAGGGATGACATGGCCGCCGGCGGCAAATGATGATTGAGTTCAGGCTCAAAAATCGCCGCAAACATAGAAATATGCTTCTCATTAGCGAAATTACCTAAGCGCTCTAAAGTCGATGGGCCTATGCCACGTTTAGGCAAGTTAACGATGCGCAGAAAAGCATTATCATCATCGGGATTCACCACCAGCTTTAGATAGCCCATGATGTCTTTGATTTCAGCACGGGCGAAGAATGACGTGCCACCACTCAATTTGTAAGGAATACGGTTCGTCATCAGCGCGCGCTCGAGTAACCGCGATTGATGGTTGCCGCGATACAGAATCGCATAGTCGCCAAACTGAGTACGGCCAACAAACTTGTGTCGCACAATTTCCGCGACCACACGTTCTGCCTCTTGCTCCTCGTTGGCGGCAAATAGCACCCGCAGCGGCTCCCCATAGGCAAGCTCACTAAAGAGCGCTTTATCGTAAACATGGGGATTGTTCGCGATAAGAATGTTGGCAGCCCGCAGGATCCGTTGACTAGAACGGTAATTCTGCTCGAGCTTAATTAACTTAAGCTGCGGAAAATCCGTACCCAATAACACTAAGTTTTGTGGTTTAGCACCGCGCCATGAATAGATGGACTGATCGTCGTCACCCACTACGGTAAAGCGCGCCCGATCACCCACTAACAGCTTTACCATTTCATATTGGCTGGTATTGGTATCTTGATATTCATCCACCAGCAAGTATTGGATCTTGGTTTGCCAGCGGGTACGCACTTCTTCATGATGCCGCAACAATAAGGTTGGCATCAGAATCAAATCGTCAAAATCTAAAGCGTTATAGGCTTTCATGTGCTGGGCATAACGCTGATACAACATAGCAAATAAGTGCTGTTGCTCATCTTTAGCAATTTTGCGTGCGTGCTCAGGAATAATCAAGCCGCCCTTCCAGTTTGAAATCGTACTGGCGAGCGCTTTAAGTAAATCTTTATCCTCATCTAACTCGTCTTGGGTTAACTCTTTGAGCAGTGCCAAGGTATCTTGATCATCAAACAGCGAAAAACCTGGCTTTAAGCCTAAGACCTTATGCTCTCGTTTAATGATTTCAAGCCCTAAGGTGTGGAAGGTTGAAATCCACAGGCCTCTGGCCTCTTTGCGTCCCATGGACTGAGCGACCCGCTCTTTCATCTCACGGGCAGCCTTGTTGGTGAAGGTCACCGCCGCAATATTGCGCGCCTTATAGCCGCACTTTTCGACCAAGTAACCGATTTTATTGATAATTACGCGCGTCTTACCACTGCCCGCACCCGCCAATACTAGGCAAGGGCCTGAAACATAATGAACAGCATCGTTTTGGGCGGGATTGAGTTTCATCTTTGCGCAATATCCAAACAAGTCGACAGAAAGGGATGGGATAATAGCAGAATCGGCGGTTTTAAGGCTAACAAATCCCCGCTTGGGCTGAGCAGAACTCAACCCAATAGACATGCTTGGCCGTGATATAAGCCTCAACAACGACTCACTACAGCCAGAGCGCGTTAGCTTTACTTTTGAAACCTAACGCACTGAGTTACAATCGAGCTATTCAGTGAAGAGGCGGACAAGATTATGATCAATCCAAAGAAAATCGAAGAAATGGCGAAACAGCTGAGCGAAAGTTTGCCCAGCGGTCTGAAGCAATTTGCCGGTGAATTTGAAGAGCGCAGCAAACAAGTTCTGCAAAATCAATTACTCAAGTTGGATATGGTTTCCCGTGAAGAATTTGATGTGCAGCAACATGTGCTACTGAAAACCCGCGAAAAGTTAGAAGCGCTGCAAGCTCAAGTCAATGAGTTAGAAAAAAAGCTCAACGCTACGGGCTAACTTACGTTACGCATATTGAATAAAGCACGGTGAGCGAAAGCGCAGCTGTGCTTTTTTGTTTTTAACGCTTCGAGCAGCGCGTCACTTGGGGAAATAATGCAGCAACTCGCCAGCTATATTCTTGCGATTCATGGATATCCAAGCTTAGTGTCGATAGTGAGCCATTCGAGTAAAAGCCATAGCTATCAAGATAACGACCTCACTATTCATGAAGTAGAAACGCTGTATCACTTCGATAATGGCGTGGTGATCTGCCAGCAAACCGAACAAGATCAACTCATGATTGAGGCGGCATCGGACAGTGTTTGCGAAGACTATTGGATAAACTATCGGGTGATAGCATCGAGCGGAATCGTTATTTCACCGCAGCAGAAATCCTTCAGTAACCTTTGCCAACAGGGATTCTGGCTCAAGATGCAACGGGATCGCAGCTCAATATAGACCCGCAAAATAGACCAGTAAACCTGAGTGATTGATTGAGGCAAAGCGTCAACAGAGGGAAGACGATAAGCGTGATGGAAACCGCTGTGGAGTTAATCACTTTTGAGAGCCTAATACGCTGGACATTACTCCTGCTTGGTGGCCTGCCGCTACTCACTTATCCCGGAGTGCTCCTCGCCAGTTTGATGGGACTGGCCAGTCAATCAAGTATTAAACCCGCTTTTATCACTCGATTGATGAATCAGTGTTTTCTGTGGGGCAGCTTAGTTTATCCCGCCGTATATATTCCCTGCTATCGCATCGCTAGCGATAGCACAGCCTCGTCACCCTTAATCACCGCAGCCTTGCCACTGCTGTATCTTATTTTACTCTATGGTTGCTTCCGCTTTATGGACATTCCAATTAAAGCGACTGATGACTAACACTTTTGTTGCCGTGCATACTTCTGCTTAAGGCCTTTATGATTTGCTTTAACTAACTTCCAGCGATCGCAACCGTTAAAGCGGGCATATTCACTGACGGCGATATCAAAGGCAGCACAGAAATCCTCATCTAGGCCATTCACCATCACGCCCGCTTCTAAGGTCAATTGCTGCAATAACAAGATGCCCGTTTGGCGATCGGCTTTCACATCCACGCGGCCAACAAAAGTATCGCGCCACAGAATCGCTAAAGAATAATAACCATACCGACGCTTTTCGGCGGGCACATAGACTTCAATTTGATAATCAAAATCAAACCATTGCTTTAGCCGTTGCCGTTGGATTAATAAATTATCGAAGGGATTTAGCAGCCAGACTTTATTGGGTAATGGCGCATGGAGCTGTAATGCAGGGTGGTAAAAGTAGCTTTGCCCCGCCGCCTTAAAACTCGCTAATACCCCCTGTGACTGCATCTCTGCCAGCTCTTGGGCTACTGCTGGTTTTAAGCCTTTGCGTAGATAAGCTATTTGCGCCGCAGTACCAAAGGCATGGGCATCGAGATAACGATCAATCAGATAGCGGGTAAATTCAGCCTCTGTCGGTGCTTTGGCATTTATGTCTTGTGGTAACACCCGCGCAGTGAGATCGTAAACCTTCTGGAATTTCTCTCGCCGCACCACCATTAGCTCACCACGCATAAAGAGCTGCTCTAGGGCTTTTTTCGCGGGTTTCCAATCCCACCAGGCACCGTTTTTACCTTCACTGTGTTCAAAATCACTGGCCTTGAGTGGCCCTTCTGCAATGATTCGTGCCCGCACCTCTTGCATTACTTTATCGTCGGGCTCAAACCAATGTTTACCGCCATTTTGCAGCTGCAGTTTACGTTGCAAACTAAAACGGTAATCGGCGATCGGTAAATAGGCCGCCGCATGGGACCAATATTCGAAGATTTCTCCCTTAGCTAAAGCCGAATCGAGCATCTTCGGCTGGTATCCGGGCATACGACTATGCAACACATGGTGATGCGCCCGCTCAACCACGTTAATTGAGTCGATTTGCACATAACTTAGGCGCAAGACAGTCTCAGCCACCGAAGTCTGTGGCTGTAATAATCCTTGCTGCTGCATCGTTAATTGCAGCCATTCGCGGGGTGAAAAGGGATTAGACATCACGTTTCCTAAGGTAAAACCTGCAAACACTAAGCCCAACAGACAAAACTAAGATTCTAAAAAATGCTGATGTAGTTTGTATCTTTCGAATGAGCCCCTAAAATACACCGCAAACCAGCTCATGCAGCGCGCTCTTCGGATAACATAAGCCATTTATAACTTAACGGCTATCGCTTTACAGGCCTGTTAGTGTCACGACTCAAGGTCGCGCTAACCACCCACTGACGCCTCATTAAGGATTGATGATGAATATCTACTATCGCCAAGCACAACTCTGCGGCCGCAAAACGGGCAATGGCGCTAAGCTGCCATTTTTGATGAATATCTTGTATTCACTTGCAGCTAAAAATGGCGATCACCAGCCCTTTTCAATGGATGACATTAACGCCGTACTATTCAATCAACATCAGTCGATTGGTTGCTCCATCAAAGCGCCGCTGCCGATAGTGAGTTGGCGCACCGAAGCGATAGAGTATGAGTTATTCAAAGGCGAAGAGCTGGTTTATCTGCCCCAATGCATCATCTTTAGCAATGGCGCCATCGCCTATGTCATTGTCGTCATAGGTGATGAGTATGAGCTGCGTATTTGGCCCGATTACAGTAACCGTGAGCGGGAAAAACAGCACTGGTTTTCCCACCATGCCGTAGTCTATTGCGCCGAACTTGACGTCTTTAAGCAAAGCTTCGAAACACTGCTTAAGCATATTCGAAAAGAAGATGACTACGAGAAAAAACACCCCAGATTTGGCAAAGACACCCCACTCTCAGATTTATAAACGTGATTAATGTGTATGGATTTAGCGGTAATTGCCATAATTTTGCCACTATTGATCAGCAACTTGCCCGCAACTCTTACGGGGAAATCTGTTTTAATACCCGCCGTGATACCGAGCTAACTCAGCACAATCTTAGCGGTGAAGTCTCGGTCGTATTTCATAGGGAATGAAATCCAATGTTCAGTATTATTTTCTGGGTACTCACCCTACTTAGTTTGGCCTTATTTGGTGGTGCAGCCTACTTAGTCGTACGCGCACTGCTAAAAAAATTCAATCGAGATCAAGGAATAGACATGGAATCGCCACAGGCACAGTCCTCACACAGCAAAGGGACACCACTCGCCAAAAACACCACCCTATTGAAAGCGTTAACCATAGGCATACTGTCGATCTTAGCTTTGATCCCATTAGGGATCATCATGGACATGACCTCAGATCGCGAAGCCCTGTACCACAGTGTTGTCGATGAAATTGGCCGTTCATGGGGCGAGCAACAAACGCTCTCAGGACCTGTGCTTGTCATTCCCTATAGCTATTTTGTGATGCAGGAAGAAGTCAGCGCCGATGGCAAAAATCGCCATCAAGTAAAGCGTACCTATCAAGATGAATTGGTCATACTGCCGAAAAAACTCAAACTAGATTTAGATCTTAAGCATGATTTCCGTACCCGCGGCATTTATCAATCCTTAGTTTATAACGCCACTTTGCAAGGCAAAGCAGATTTCAGTTTAAGTCATTATGAAATCCCCAACCTCATTGCCTTTGACAATAAAAATGCGCGTCTCGCCTTTGGTGTCTCATCAAATCAAGCCATTGATAAAGTGGATAAACTTGAATTAACGGGTGATGCGGTCACGCTGTCAGGCTCGCTGATGTCGGGTACAGGTTTAGGCACCACTGGCGGCTTAGAAAAAGGCTTCAACCAAGGTGTACAAGTCGGTGAAGCGAGTGACTTTAGTGTGGACTTTGCGATGACACTGCGCGGCTCGCAGTCGATTAGTGCCTTACCACTGGGCGAACAAACCCTGCTTAATATTCATGCGGATTGGCCACACCCGAGCTTCAAGGGATTATTACCCGCAGAACGTGATATTAACGCACAGGGTTTTACCGCAAGTTGGAATATCAGTCACTTAACCCGTAACTACCCACAGGAGTTTATTAAGAGTAATCAATCGACCCTGACCGAAGTGTCGGCCAATGCGATTCTGTTCGAGCCCGTAACTCACTACGGCAAGATTGAACGCTCAGTGAAATACGGCCTACTGTTTATCGTACTGACTTTTATCATGTTATTTATTTTTGAGCTGGGGCAAAAAACCAGTCTTAGTACGATTCAATATGTGTTAGTCGGCAGCGCCATGGCCTTGTTCTATTTGCTCCTGCTGTCGCTATCTGAGCATTTAGCCTTCTTGCATGCCTATTTAATTGCCGCCTGTATTCCTGTGCTATCGGTATCCGCCTATGTCGGCAGCGCCACGGCAAGTATCAAGCGCGGTGCGATAGTGGGCATTATGCTGGTGAGTTTATATGCCGTGCTTTACTCGATACTGCAACTGGAAGATTACGCCCTGCTGATGGGCACAGGATTACTGTTAGTTGTCCTACTGATTTTGATGTTTGTCACAAGGCATCAACCCAAGAACACGGCGTAACAGCGCCCAACCGATCCACCCTTGAAGACCCCCGACAGCGCCACTTTTTGCTGTCGGGATTTTTTTATTGGCAAAGCCATTGCCGCGTTGTAGCCTATGGCGTTTATCAAGAGGCTTGTATTTTGACCCATAGCGCCTATCTTTTCCGCCGTTTAGGTTTAGCCTGGTTATTGCTGGCAAGCATTCCAAGCTTACTGTTACTGACCCAAAATCAGTTGTTTCCACTGATCGATCTGCACTCTCACTTAGCCCGAACCTTATATTGGATTACCATGACGGGCACAGCGCCCTATGGCGTGGCCACTGTGTTGTTTGTGCTGGCTATCGCCTATCGTCTTATGCCTAAAGCCCTCTTTATGAGTTTGTTTTTAGCCATTAGTCTCAGCCAAGTCATCAGCTTAAGTGTGAGCCATACGCTCAAATCCTATTTCAAAGAGCCCAGACCTAATCTGGTCTTTTTGGCTAAGCAAGCACTGCCTACGGATGAACAACTTTCACTCGATGCCTTTTATCAATTGGATAAACAGGGGCGCTCCGAGACAATATCCAATGCGCTCGATGGCTTAAAAGTGGCAGACCCTGAGATGAGGCTCGACTCGCGCATTCACCAGCATTGGGAAAATGAAATCGGCTACTCATTCCCTTCTGGGCATACCATTTTTGCTGTGACACTGGTGCTCACCGCCAGTTACTATCTGCTGCTCGCAGGCTTACCTAGCGTTGCATTGGTATTATTGGGTTGGGGATTTTTGATGGGATTAAGCCGCATGCTGTTAGGGATGCATTGGCCACAAGATGTGTTGTTTTCGACCTTTTTAGCCGCCTTCATCAGCAGCTTGAGCGTGTTCTTAGTCAGTAAAATACGCCCACTCACGCAAACGCTCGTGAACGAGCCAGAACGCTAACCTCTGTAGTTGATCATCTCGATTCAGCCTTTCACTCAAATACTTAGGCCTTGCTAAGCACTGCCTAAGTATTTGACCACTAAGGCCTGATAAATCCCATTGGCCTTAATTTTTGCCAGCCCTTGATTAAAAGTATCCCGCGCCACTGAGTTGTGGAATACCATGCGATAGGATGTCGGCGGGAAAATAAAGTGGTAGCTCAATGCTTGCTGGGTGTCGATATTGGGTTCAACAAACCGATTCAATTGAGTGAAAATATAACGGTCGGCAATCACAGTATTAATCCGACCTAAGTACAACATACGATTCTGGCTTAGTTGAGTATCGACTTCGCGATAAATCGTCTGTTGCGCTACGGCATTAAATTCAGTACCGAGCAATAGGCGAGCATTTTCAAAGGCCGCAATACTGTAATTTTTTAGATCGGCAATACTTTTTATTTCAAGGTGTTGCGCAGCCAAGCTAATTGCCACATTGGTATAGTCGACATAATCATTGGACCAATAGCCATCGACGCCATTTACTGGGTTCATGGTCATCACGGCATCTAATCTGTCTTTGTTGAAATATAAGACTTGGCGCTTACGAGAGTAAAATTTAAAGTTAACTGACTGGCCCATTTCCTTAAAGGCGGCCTTAATAATATCAATCTCAAGTCCTGATTCGGCATCTTCGATAATATAGGGTGGGCGATTTAACGCACTACCAATGGTTATCGAGGCAGGAAATGCATACGTCGGTAAGATTAATAGGCAGATTAACAGCAAACTCAAGCGCATACAGTGTCTCACTCTTATTAGTATTATAACTATAGCGGTAAATGGTGGGAGATCCAGACAGCGCGCCCCTCACCCACTGTAAGTAAGGGTGATCACTCTCCCAACTTTTAAATCCCGATTGACTCAAGATTTTTGGCAAACTTGGCTAAGACTGGCAAACTAGGGGCAGACCCTGCCAACCCTAAGCTTTCGATGACAGAAACTCACCCATACAAACTCGATCAACTCGATTTAACCATTTTGCGTTTACTGCAAACCCACGGCAGATTGTCCAACCTCGAACTGGCCAATAAAGTCGGCCTGTCGCCGTCCCCTTGCTCGCGCCGTGTTAAAGCCTTAGAAGAAGCGGGTTATATTGCCGATTATGCAACGCGTCTGTCGGCGGATAAGTTCAACCTGCATTTGACTGCGTATATCCATGTGCGGATGGAAAAACACACGCCAGCAATCCTCAATCAATTTGAAGCCAATGTACTAGCCTACGAAGAAGTCCAAGAATGCGCGCTGATCACAGGTTCTGAAGCCGACTACCAACTTAAAGTGTTAGTACAAGATATGGCGCACTTTCGCACTTTCCTGTTAGATAAACTCACGACCAATGTACATATCGCAGGTGTGCATTCCAGCTTTGTGTTGAAAAAGGTCAAGGACCACACGGCCATTCCCTTAAGCCACATCACCATTCAACCATAGGCTATGTAAAAGATACGGCGTTCAGACACAAAGTGCTGCGACATGACTCAGACTTATCCAGTCACAATCGTGACTCAAGTAAAGTCATAGCATCAAAATACCCACTAAGCTTCTGCCATACGGTATTTTTTGACCATAAGATCACAATTCATTGCATTTTTATCATCGCAATTATTCGCTAAAGTGAGGCCACTAGTCGTTGTCAATCGCAATATAGTCTCGCATAAAACCAGCTAGTGAAGCTAAACACCAAAATATCAGCAAAATGAGAATATAAATTGCCTATTAACACCATTTTAACGCACTAAAATTGCGTTGAAATCCTAATTTATCCGCCTAAGATACGCCTTCTTTTTATGGGAGGCACAATGCAATCGGCCAATACAAGTTCAACTAACCACTTCAGCTCACGCTTAGGTTTTATCATGGCGGCCGCAGGTAGCGCCGTTGGCGTCGGCAATATTTGGGGATTCCCCACCCAAGCGGCCACCCATGGTGGCGGCGCCTTTCTACTTGTGTACCTAGTGCTGATTTTCATCCTAGGCATTCCCATGCTGATGGCTGAACTCATGATAGGTCGCCACGGGCAAACCAACCCTGCCGATGCCATGGGTAAACTCGGCTTCAACTCACTCACCCGAGGTTTAGGCAAGACCATAGGTTTGCTTTCCATAGTGACTGCGGGATTGATTTATACCTTCTACAGCATTCTCTCCGGCTGGTTTGTCAGCTTTGCCATCGCGCCAATTGCCAAAGCTATGGGCTCGAATGACACCGCCGCTTGGCTAGTGGATTTTTCGCTGTCACGTAATCTGGTGTTTACACTGATCTTCAGCACGCTGGTGTTTCTGGTATTACTGCAAGGCGTGCAAGAAGGCATAGAAAAATGGTCGAAACGCTTAATGCCGTTATTACTGATCATGCTGATCGCGGGCGTGGCGTATATCTTCACCCTAAATGGTGCGAGCGAAGGGATAAGCGCGCTACTAACGCCTAACTTTACCAAGGCACTGGCACCGGATACCCTGATAAGCGCGCTCGGACAAACCTTCTTCTCCCTCACCATAGGCACAGGTGCCATGATGGTGTACGGCAGTTATCTGAGCCAAAAAGAGAATATTGCTAAACTGACCGTCTGGGTTGCCTTTACCGACAGCGGCATCGCCTTTCTCGCCGCCTTCTTGATTATCCCAGCCATGTATGTGGCCCAGCACAATGGCGTGGAGATTTTTAATGCTGAGGGTAAATTACTCGATTCGGATGCATTGGTGTTTACTGTCTTACCCGCGTTATTTTCGACCTTAGGCGATACGGCCAACCTCATCATCAGCGTGATTTTCTTTATTCTGCTGATCATCGCGGGTTTAACCTCGGCCATATCCATCGCCGAAGTGCCGACGAGTTATGTGATGCAAAAGTTCGGACTCAGCCGTCAACGCGCCACCTTGATCATCGGCCTATTGTTGACCTCATTATCCTTATTACTGGCGGTATTTTTTGAGACGCTATTTAGTTTCACTATAATGCTGACCACCCAAATCGCCCAGCCGCTGGTCGCCCTCGGCATTGCGATTTACTTAGGTTGGATTTGGCGCCAAACACAATTGCTCAAGGCGATTCGTGGACAAGATGGCGTCAATACCACAGGACTCTTCTGGCACATTTGGCCAAGGTATGTAAAGTATGTTTGCCCAGTGCTGATTATCGCGATCGCCATCAGGCAATTTGTGTAAGCCTTTAAAAAGCAAAAATCCCCGCTAAGTGCAGGGATTTTTTATTTAGCAATGGATGATCTAATTAACTTTTTTAAAATAATCATCAAAGTCTTGCTGCCGCCAATAGTCAATGCGATGACAGCTGTATCCTTCCATCTATCAATAACGTTGAACTGCTAAGGAAGTCTAGATTTGAACGAAAGGGGGATATAAATAGCAGCCTTAAGGGATTAAGGCTGCTTTTGAAGACGGGCAGATTACTGTTCGATACCAACGATCAACCAAGGTGAATTGGCTTGCGTTACGTTACGCTCTAAATGCCAGATTTCCTTAATGTCCTCTTCTACGCCTTCAACGGTATCGCGATAGCGGCCGCTAAATTTAACGCTCACTTCCGCAAGATTGGCATTGTGTGTGGCGCGGACGAGTTCGGCATCCAAAAACATCACTTCAGTGTGCTGATCGCCAACTAACTCGCGACGTTGGTTGCTGAGTTCATTGTAAAGATCTATAGAAACATACTCTTGGATTTTGCTTAAGTCGTTTTCATTCCACGCCAATTGCAAGGTTTTGTAGTGACTACGAGCACCTTCCAAAAAGCTGGGTAAATCAAAGCCGGCAGGCAAATCGAAGGGAACTGCGCTTGTCGCTTGGCCAAAACCATTGCTGCCGCTGTTTGCATTGGTGGCAAAACCTGTTTGTTCAGTCTGTTGGCGCTGCATATTCGGATTGGGTTGGCCTGCTCCCGCGTAGGCTGGTCTTTGCTGCGCCCCCGTTTTTGAGGCCATCACAGTACGGACGATTTTGAATATTACGAATGCCAGCAAACCGATTATCAAAATATCCATGATTTGAATATTTTCAAAACCACCGCCCATAAACAGCGCAGCCAATAAGCCACCCGCTAATAAACCGCCTAACATGCCGCCCATCATACCTTTCTTGCCCGGCGCTCCCGCTGGTGCCGTAGTCGGTGTGTTGGTCGCCGCTGGTTGAGCCGGAGCCGTTTGGTGACTCTTGCCAATAGATTTACTACCGCCGAACTTTTTCGCTTCTGCGACTGGACTAGCAACCAAGCTAACCGCAAAAATCATCGCAAACATAATTAATAACTTTTTCATTTATAAGATCTTTGTTTATATAACCTGTGGTGTCGGCATCATAGCGGGATGACATTATATGTCAACTATCAAAAGAGGGGCCTAGGCTTACAAACTTCGTTTGTTCTTCTAAATCAAAATCAAAGTCGTGGGGCTTCATCCCTGATTATTCAACATGACTCAACTAAGAATGCGTCAAAAGATATGACCATTAGACTATGTGACGTGAGAAGTGACTAAGCACTGTCATTCCAGTGACACGCAGCAAGCACATCCCTGTGAGCTCGACCGTGACATCCCTGTCACGAACGGTCACTTACATGCCAGTGCTTAATCTCGTTAACTTCCGTGCATTCTGTTCGCCAGAACTACCCGAGGTCCAATGCCAAGATCTAAGTAACATCTCAATAGGCATATTTTTTGAAATATGCGATTCGATACAATGTTATTAGATAAATGTATGCCTGTTCTTTGTTTTTTCTAACATAATAGAACAACTAATATAGTTAACATTAGAGGACATGGCAGTGTGTCATTATAGGGAAATGATTATGAGAAGCGCTGGGGTTATTTTGCTTTTGTTGTTAACGGGTTGTCAGCCTAACGATACTGACTTTAATAATGAAGTCAGTGAATTCAAATCGACTGGAATAGGGGCTGATATTGCCAATAGTCGATTTATTCCTCCATACAATAGTTTTGAGCCATTACTTGAATATACACAGTGGTGCAATTCAGTCTTATGGGCTCAACAGTCTGCTGAAGAGACTTCGATTGATTTGGCATTTTTAAGAGAAGAAGTTTTTGTAATGACACCCCCAGAAATTATTGGTGCTAAAGGCTTAGTAAATGAGTTTGTTGAGCGTAGCGGTGGTGTAGATTCTCTTTATCCCTATATTCACGGGGATGCTGCTTATCTTATGAAACCTTCTCGTCTAGCGATGCCAATTATTAAGAAGATGCTAAATAGCTACCAAAGAAGTGCTAGTTTTGAAAAGGCAATTGAACTTAATAAGAAGAGACCCAAAAGGTCAAAGTCTTTCACTGATGCTGATACCTTGTGTTTTAAAGCGGACATGTTGACCGGTATTTTAGGTGGGGAAAGTCGCTCAAGGAACGTTATTAGTGAAGTTTCGGAATTAGTTCGTAAGAATACTTTAGCAAGTCGATAAATCCACATTGTTGGTATCCGGTAGTTTTTACCTAATTTGACCACGAATGCCGCAGGATACGATTTCCCTGCGAAGTTGCCGCGGGGCGTTGGAATAAATGGCGTGAGTCCGGACATGGATAATGGAATGGACCCATCCACTTTTAATCGGCCTCGCAATGGGCCACGATGTAGTCGCTAAAACTCATCAGAAAGAGGACGGGTCCATTTATGAAGATTACTACAATCGGTTTAGATATCGCAAAGTCTGTTTTTCATGCTGTTGGTGTCGATAAAGCTGGCAAGTTAATCAAAAAAAATGCTTAGACGCAAGGACTTGCTTCCCTTTCTTGCTCAAATTGAGCCGTGCCTAATTGTGATGGAAGCCTGTGGTGGAGCAAATTACTGGGCCAGAGAATTTGAGCTGTTGGGCCATAACGTCAAGCTAATCGCACCTCAATTTGTGGTGCCTTTTCGGCAAGGTAATAAAAATGACTACAACGATGCGCTAGCCATCGCTGAAGCTGCGCAGCGACCCAACATGCGGTTTGTAAAACCCAAAAGCGTCGAGCAGCAAGATGTGCAACTGCTCCACCGCATGCGCGAAAGATTAACTAAGCAATCAACTGCCTTAATCAACCAAGTGCGAGGCATGTTAGCAGAATACGGCATTGTGATAGCCAAGAGTAAATCGGCTTTTAAAGTACAGTTTCCAGATATTTTAGCGGATGAAACCAATGCGCTGACCACCAAAGGTCGGGCCATTTTTTATCAGTTATATGAAGAATTTAGTGATATAGAAAAACGGCTTAAGGGCTGTGATGCCCAAGTGCTCACTGAAACTAAAAACAATGTGATTTGCCAGCGTTTAGAAACTATCCCAGGTATTGGTCCAGTCACCGCTACAGCCTTTTATGCGGCCGTCGGTGATGGTAAAGATTTCACTAATGGCAGGCACTTTTCAGCTTGGTGTGGCTTAGTTCCCAAGCAACACAGCAGTGGAGGTAAAGATAACCTCCTTGGGATAAGCAAGCGGGGAAATGCTTACTTACGTACCCTGTTCATCCACGGCGCCAGAGCCGTGTTGCAACACAGTTGTCATAAACAGGATAAATTTAGTTGCTGGGCAATCCAGTTAGCAGAACGCCGAGGTTTTAACCGAGCCTGTGTAGCCGTCGCCAATAAACTCGCGAGAATGGCATGGGTTATCGCGGCGCATGACGAAGAATATCGACTTCCAGTATAGTGCTGAATAGATTCAATAAATGCTAATAATTAACCAACCAGCAAGTTGCTAAGACACTTGATTTGATGATGAGACAGTCAGACTGATCTACTGAAAACCTTAGTCGGGCATAGGCTCATAATGAAGCCGCAAGGATGATAAGGACAGTAGAAGCAGATATCCATCAGGGCCAGAGGCATACCTCAATAACAGGCCGGATATATGGGTGCAATGAACTCTTCTCAAAATCGCTATCGATTGTCTTGCAAACCGGATGGGTCCATATATGTCCGGCTAGCTTCCGTAGGTACAGGGACGTTGCCTTCGGAAGCGATAGCCATTTATCCATAAGACCAAGGCCAGTATCTAATGCATGTAACTTCGCTAGGGACGGCAAGGGAGATCCAAGAGGGGATTGCTGTTGATCCCCTCTTGGTCGGGTGTGGGGTGAAGCCCCACGACTTTCTCGGCCGTAAGGCCGCAAATATGTTTAATAAAATACAACTTTAAAACCGAAAATCCTCTAGAGCCCATTGAACATTATTCTGGGTGATTTCAGAAAATATCAACTAAGTGCAACCAGCAGAAAAGTAAAAATCCCCGCATTGCGGGGATTTTCAATATATCAAAGACAACTAACACTCACAGCGTTACACGCATTTTCCATCCGATGAGTCACCGGAAGAAAGTGCTCGACTGATGCCGCCGAAGATGACACTCAAGAAGCCGATACCGACATCTTTTTGTCGCTCATCTGCGCTGCCCGTATCGTGGCCGCTCGCCTCACGCATACTTTGATTATTGTTGGTTCCGCGCACAAAATCGCAGGACGCATTGCTGGTATTGTTCACTGAACAGGCACTGAGCAAAGCGAGCATTAGGCCGCAAAGTGCAAGGCGTAATCTTGGCATATTAGTTCAACACTTCTTCTAATGCCTTGAGGCATAAAGAAACATTCTCACGGCGGGCACCAAAGCCCATTAGACCGATGCGCCATGCTTTACCCGCAAGGGCCCCAAGGCCTGCGCCGATTTCGAGGTTGTAATCCTTCAGTAAACGAGTGCGCACTGCGGCATCATCGACACCAGCGGGGATATAAACCGTATTCAGCTGCGGTAGGCGATAATCTTCGGCAACCACAAAATTAAGCCCTAACTTTTCCAGCCCAGCACGCAGCACTAAATGCATTTCGTGATGGCGTTGCCACGCATTCTCTAAACCTTCGGCCGCCAAAATACGCAGAGATTCATGCAGTGCATACAGGGCATTCACTGGCGCAGTGTGATGATAACTACGCTTACCGCCCGCGCTGGTCCAATAGGCCATCACAAGACTTTGATCGAGGAACCAACTTTGCACAGGAGTTTTACGATTCTTGAGTTTCTCTACCGCTGCGCTCGAGAAAGACACGGGCGATAAACCCGGTACACAGGAGAGACACTTTTGACTGCCGGAATAAATGGCATCTATGCCCCACTCATCAACTCTTAACTCGACGCCACCAAGGGAAGTCACGGCATCGACTATGCTCAAGCAACCATAGGTTTTGGCTAATGCACACAAGGTCTTGGGATCGGACAAAGCACCAGTAGAGGTTTCTGCGTGCACAAAGGCTAAAAACTTGGCATCGGGATTGGCTTTAAGCGCCGCTTCAACCGCAGCAGGATCGACAGGCGCGCCCCACTCATTGTCCACCAGCACTGCAATGGCGCCCACGCGCTCGACGTTTTGGCGCATACGCTCACCAAACACACCGTTACGACAGACAATAACTTTCTCACCCGGCTCGACTAAATTAACGAAACAGGTTTCCATGCCCGCACTGCCCGGCGCAGAGACCGCCATAGTCATTTCGTTTTTAGTTTGGAAGGCGTATTGGATCAGGCTCTTAAGCTCATCCATCATGCCGACAAACAGCGGATCTAAGTGGCCAATTGTCGGTCTGGACTGCGCCGCAAGCACTTCGGGATAAACATCCGACGGGCCAGGGCCCATCAAAATACGGCGAGGAGGATTAAAAGCGGTAAAACGCGGTGCTGGTAACATCATGTCTCCTTAATGCGTGCAGGTCGAGGTCTCGTTGTTATTCGTTAGCCGTTCTGTGTTAAGAAACAGCCAGTTAATCGTTAACGGGTTAAGTCAGTAACTTAACTGTGACGTATTAATCGGCGGCTAGAGTATTAAGTCTACAAAACTACCACAAAAAAGGGCGCATGTGCGCCCCTCCTTTAGCCTAACTTTGCCTAACATGTCATCGCGTCGATCTAAGCTATGTGCATCACAGCGAACGCTATAAGCCTTTGTTGCCGTTACCCGCATTTAAAAACAGCTGATAGGCAGGACTTTGGGTTTCCTCTTGATAGACAAAACCCAACTCAGTTAAAAACTGTTGGAACGGCAAAGCATCACTGGCGGGTACTTCAAACCCCGCCAGCACTCGGCCAAAGGCCGCGCCGTGGTTGCGATAATGGAACAGACTGATGTTCCATTTGCTCTGCAAGGTCGTTAAAAACTTCAGCAGCGCACCGGGATGTTCAGGAAACTCAAAGCTAAATAAACGCTCCTCTAAAGGCTCAGGTGGATGACCACCGACCATATAACGCACATGCAATTTCGCGGTTTCATCCCCGGATAAATCCTGCACTTCAAAACCATTAGCCTCTAAGGTGGCAATGATTTGTTCTAGCTCACCTTGGCCTCGGCTTAAACGAATGCCGGCAAACACCACGGCAAGATCACGACTACTGAAACGATAGTTAAACTCTGTCATCACCCGCTTATCGAGTAACTCACAGAATCTTAAGAAACTTCCCGGACGCTCAGGGACTTTCACCGCCAGTACCGCTTCTTTTTGCTCGCCAAGCTCACAACGTTCAGACACATAACGCAGACTGTGGAAATTCACATTCGCGCCACTTAAAATCGCGGCGACTTTCTCACCATTGCCGCAATCACCATGGGCATTAGCGCTGACATATTTTTTAAGCCCAGCTAAGGACAAGGCCCCTGCGGGTTCGGCGATCGCACGGGTGTCTTCGAAGATATCTTTTACCGCGGCGCAGATTTCATCCGAAGTGACAGTCACTACTTCATCGACATACAGCTTGGCGACACGAAACGGCTCAGTGCCGATACGTTTAACCGCCACGCCGTCGGCAAATAAACCGACTTGCGCCAGTGTCACAGGTTCGCCCGCTTCCATCGCTGCCTTTAAACAGGCCGCGTCTTCGGGCTCGACACCGACAATTTTCACCTGCGGCATCACCGCCTTGTAATAGGCGGCGATACCCGCGATGAGCCCACCACCGCCCACGGGTACAAATACCACTTCGAGATCGCGCTGCTGCTGCAACATCTCTTGGGCGATAGTGCCTTGTCCTGCGATCACCGCTTCATCATCAAAGGGCGCGATATAGACTCGGCCCTCTTCTTTAGCCATCGCCATCGCATAGCCATTGGCTTGATCGAAGGCTTGGCCGTGCAATACCACGTTGCCACCTAAACGGCGCACCGCATCGACTTTAATATCGGGCGTTGTCTCTGGCATCACAATCACAGCATCCACACCGCGACTCGCCGCCGACATCGCCACACCCTGAGCATGATTGCCTGCCGAAGCACACACCACACCGCGTTGACATTCTTCTTTCGTCAGCTGGGCGATACGGTTATAGGCACCGCGTAACTTGAAGGAATGCACTGGCTGCATATCTTCGCGCTTCAAAAATACCTGACAACCTAAACGCGCCGATAGCTTGTTCATGCTTGAAAGCGGCGTCACTTTCGCTATGTCATACACAGATGACAACAGGATTTTTTGCAGATAGCTTTGTGCCAACTGAAAATGTGCTAAATCCGTCCGAGCTTGCGATGCAAGTGGCAACATATTAGTCCTCCAGTTTACTGCGATCGCGCACCGCGCCCTTGTCGGCACTGGTGGCGAGCATGGCGTAGGCCTTAAGCGCGAGTGATACATAACGCTCGCGACCGATAGGTTTCCACGCCATTGGGCCACGCGCTAACATGGTCTCGCGGCGAGCATTGAGTTCAACATCACTTACTGCCAACTTGATGCTGCGCTTGGGTATATCAATTTCGATGCGATCGCCATTTTCAATCAAGGCGATCGTGCCGCCCGCTGCCGCTTCGGGTGAGACGTGACCGATAGATAAACCTGAAGTGCCACCGGAGAAACGACCATCGGTGATCAGCGCACAGGCCTTGCCTAAGCCACGTGATTTTAAGTAACTGGTTGGGTACAACATTTCTTGCATACCCGGGCCGCCTTTCGGGCCTTCATAACGGATAACCACCACATCACCCGCCACCACTTCGCCGCCTAAGATACCCGCCACTGCGTCATCTTGGCTTTCATAGACGCGCGCCGAGCCGATGAAGGTCAGATTCGATTCATCCACGCCCGCTGTTTTAACGATACAGCCGTTCTCGGCCACGTTGCCCGACAATACGGCAAGGCCACCCTCTTGGCTGAAAGCAAACTCACGGCTACGGATACAACCTTCTTGCCTGTCGTTATCCAGTGACGGCCAGCGACAATCTTGGCTAAAGGCTTTAGTGGTCGGAATCCCCGCAGGCCCAGCCATAAAGAAATGTTTTACTTTTTCATCTTGCGTCTGCATCACATCGTACTGGGCCAATACCGATTTCAAGGTCCCGCTGCCCGGCGTGCCGTCATTATCGGCCGCCACATGGAACACATCGGTATGCAGTAATCCAGCTCTGTCGAGTTCGCCTAAAATCCCCATCACGCCGCCCGCACGGTGCACGTCTTCCATATGGTATTTAGGCGTCGATGGCGCAACCTTACAAAGGTGCGGCACAAGGCGCGACATACGGTCGATATCCGCCATGGTAAAATCAACATCGGCCTCCTGCGCGGCGGCCAATAAATGCAATACGGTATTAGATGAACCGCCCATGGCGATATCTAAGGTCATGGCATTTTCGAAGGCGTTAAAATTGGCGATATTGCGCGGCAATGCCGATTCATCATCTTGATGATAATAACGTTTTGCCAGCGCCATCACGCGGCGACCCGCTTCTAAAAACAGCTCGCGGCGGTCGGCGTGGGTTGCCAGCATAGAGCCGTTACCCGGCAGCGATAATCCTAGCGCTTCGGTTAAACAGTTCATTGAGTTGGCGGTAAACATGCCTGAGCAAGAGCCACAGGTTGGGCACGCGCTACGCTCGATTTTGGCACTGTCTTCATCGCTCACGTTCGAGTCGGCGCCCGCCACCATAGCATCGACTAAATCGAGCTTGATGAGTTTATCCGACAGCTTAGTCTTGCCCGCTTCCATCGGTCCGCCCGAGACAAATACGACGGGAATATTAAGGCGCAGCGCCGCCATCAACATACCGGGGGTGATCTTGTCGCAGTTGGAGATACAGACTAGAGCATCGGCACAGTGGGCGTTAACCATGTATTCCACACTGTCGGCGATAAGCTCACGCGATGGCAGACTGTACAGCATGCCGCCGTGGCCCATGGCGATACCGTCATCGACGGCAATCGTATTGAATTCTTTGGCAATACCGCCCGCTTCTTCGATGGCGCTCGCCACCAGTGAGCCCATGTCTTTTAAGTGCACATGACCCGGTACAAACTGAGTAAAGGAGTTAGCAATGGCGATAATTGGCTTACCAAAATCATTGTCTTTCACCCCTGTGGCGCGCCATAACGCACGGGCACCCGCCATATTGCGGCCTTCGGTACTGGTAGCTGATCGTAACTTTGGCATTGACTGTATCCTTTATCTCAAATCGAAAATCGTATTCTTAATTCACATGGCGAATGCTGCACTTACCGCATTCGTCTCAATATCTGGCACTCATAGTCACTCAACATCAGGGACTAAAATGAACCCAAGCAAGGCCTTAAGCATTCGCCGTTTGTTGCAAGCTCAGCGGTAACAATACCTTACATTGAGTCACATCAATCAGTTTATTCAGCTGATTACTTAACAGTTCGATAGCACGTTCGCTATCGACCTCCATATCCAGCGACAGGCTCGCATCATCATTCATGCGCATCTGCATTTGGGTAATCGTAAAGCCACGGTGGCGAGTCACGCGCAAAACACGCTCAAGCACTTCGGGGCGTTGTTGAACCGTTAATTCCAGAAAGTGGATCATGTTTGTTTCTCCATTTCGTCCATCATATCGCTGTTTGATGCGCCGGGGGGCACCAGTGGCCAAACGTTAAAAGCATCGTCGATTGCAACGTGTAACAAATACGGGCCCTTAGCCGCTAACATTTCGGTTAAGGCTTCTTCCACTTCGTCGGAAGAGAAAATCGTCCGACCGGGGATATCGAAGGCGGAGGCCAATTGCACAAAATCTGGGTTATCGGATAAATCCGTTTCGCTGTAGCGTTCTTCAAAAAATAGCTGCTGCCACTGCTTCACCATGCCAAGCTTTTGATTGTCGATAAGCACAATCTTCACTGGCAGCTTGCGGCGTTTGATGGTGGTCAGTTCCTGCACATTCATCATAAAAGAACCATCGCCAGACACAGTCACCACAGTCGCATCGGGACGGGCCACTTGCGCACCAATGGCGGCGGGCAAACCAAAGCCCATAGTGCCTAAGCCAGCACTGGACAGATGATCTTCTGGGCGGCGGAACCACATATGCTGGGCCACCCACATTTGGTGCTGGCCCACATCGCAACAAACAACATTGTCTTCGGGTAATTTATTGGCTAAACGGCGCAGCAGTGCGGGGGCGTAGATCAAACTGCCGGGGTGTTGATAATCCCATTGATGCTTATGGGATAAATGCTCCACCTCGGTCTGCCAAGGTGTGATGTTTATCGGCATGGCTAAGGCAGGTAAGATTTGGCGTAAGTCGCCGGCGATTGCCACCTCTGGCATACGTAATTTGCCCAGTTCGGCGGCGTCGATGTCTAAATGGATCACTTTGGCCTTGTCGGCAAAGCTCGCTAAACGGCCTGTTACCCTGTCGTCGAAACGGGCGCCCACCACGATCAGCAAATCGCAATCCTGTACCGCTAAGTTAGCGGCCTTGCCGCCATGCATGCCTAACATGCCTAAGTAGCCGGGTGTGCCGTGGGCGATACTGCCCAGCCCTTTCAAGGTTGCGACCGAAGGTATGCCCGTCACTTTGATAAACTCACGCAGTTGATCGACCGCGCCCGCCATGCCCACACCACCGCCGACATACAACATAGGCTGTTTAGCCTCAGCCAACAGTGCACGGGCAGCGTCGATATCACTCATCTCGGCTTGGGGTTCGTTCATCACAGCCAGCAAAGGGGTGCGATATTCCAATTGGGCGATTTGGATATCCTTCGGGATATCGACTAGCACAGGGCCAGGGCGACCGGATGCAGCGATTTCGAAGGCTTGATACAAGGTTGGGATCAGGTCGTTGACGTCTGTCACCATAAAACTGTGCTTAGTGCAGCTCAACGACATGCCCAGCACGTCGATTTCTTGAAAAGCGTCGGTGCCGATTACGGCGGTAGAGACTTGGCCTGTGATGGCCACCATAGGCACAGAATCTAACAGGGCATCGGCTAAGGAAGTGATCAGGTTAGTCGCGCCAGGGCCTGAGGTCGCAAAGCACACGCCGGTTTTACCGCTGGCTCTTGCGTATCCTACGGCAGCAAAGGCGGCGCCTTGTTCATGACGGCTGAGCAGGTGTTCGACAGGGCTTCCATAGAGGGCATCGTATATTGGCATAATGGCACCACCTGGGTAACCAAACACTGTGGTGACTCCATGTGCTGCTAACACTTTGATTACCGCGTCTGCGCCTCTGATCATCTGCCCTGGTTCCATATTCTCTCTCGCTACGTTAGTCCTGAATTGCCGAAAATCGACGCTAATTTTTTACTCTTTCGAAGCTTAGGACCTTGCTCTAGGCCCTGAAACGAAGAACCCCCCGGTCCTTTCGGAGCGGGGGGTTCTTTCGAAACTTTTAACCTTTTAGGTCTATCAGTTCGCCATGCGCCGCCCCCGCTGTGATTTAATAATCACGACGGTAATAATCACGAGAATGAGCTTGGCAGCTTGGTTAAACATCAATATGGATTCCTAATCGGTGTTTCTAAAATTGGGATATTGCATGAAAGTTAGTTTCGCTTTGGACTTTGCCCTACCGCGAGCTATTAGCTTTACCATAAAGCGACAGCCAAACACAATAAAAAATATCTTTTGTCAAAAAAATTCAGCTTCCCTGCCGAGACAATGCAAAACAACAAAGTAAAACGTTAACTGTTGATCCTCAGTCGGCGCGATTCACCTACCGCAGGATTCATTCACTGAACGCGCATTCACTCGCGAACGTTCACTGAAGATTCACTCACTAACTATTAACTCACTAACAATGTCGTTTTTGCCCGCTCGACAACCCACTGAACAGGAAAAATTTGTTTCTCACTACACTGATTTATCACAAAGCTGATTCATCACTAAGCAAACTCAAGATGCGCGTTTCACTATCTTGAGCTTGTTTGGGAACTGAGCTGAGACCCAAGTCCTTTGAGTCTCAACCCTCTCCCCCAATGCTGGGTTTAATTTAAGCTCAACTAAATCTCAGCTAAAACTCAATTAGGCCTCAACAATGCTCTTCATATCTGTCATGTAACCGCGAAGCTCAGCACCAACATATTCCACTGCCGTTTCACGAATCGCTTCGTTAACTGCGATGAGCGTTAGGTTGTCGACACCGGTTGCGCTGTCTTTCAGGCCAGCACCTAAATACTCAGGTGACATGGCATTAACGTAATCGCGCAGCATAGGCACGGCGGCGTGATTGAACAGGTAGCAACCGTATTCGGCGGTATCTGAAATCACTACGTTCATTTCGTACAAACGCTTACGGGCAATCGTGTTGGCGATAAGTGGGGTTTCGTGCAGTGACTCGTAATAAGCCGACTCTTCCACGATACCCGCAGACACCATAGTGTCGAACGCCAGTTCCACACCCGCTTTGATCATAGCGACAAGGAAAATACCTTTGTCGAAATAGGTTTGTTCGTCGATATGCTCGCTCGATACGGGTGCATTTTCGAAACCTGTTTCGCCAGTTTCGGCTCTCCAACGCAGTAAGTTCGCATCATCGTTCGCCCAGTCTTCCATCATAGTGCGAGAGAATTCGCCGCTGATGATGTCATCCATGTGCTTTTCAAATAATGGCTGGAGGATTTCTTTTAAATCTTCTGCAATTTCAAATGCTTTAATCTTGGCTGGATTAGACAAACGGTCCATCATGTTAGTGATGCCACCGTGTTTCAGCGCTTCAGTGACCGTTTCCCAACCTTGCTGGATAAGCTTGGCCGCATAGCCTGGCTCAACGCCATCGGCGATCATTTTCTCGTAACCTAAGATGGCGCCCGTCTGCAACATACCGCACAGAATGGTCTGCTCGCCCATTAGATCCGACTTCACTTCAGCGATGAAAGACGACAGTAAAACACCGGCTCTGTCGCCACCCGTTGCGCTAGCGTAGGCTTTCGCAATCTCTAAGCCGTCACCGTCTGGATCGTTTTCTGGGTGAACCGCAATAAGGGTTGGTACACCAAAACCACGTTTGTATTCTTCACGCACTTCAGTGCCAGGGCACTTAGGGGCAACCATCACCACAGTGATATCGGGACGAACTTGCATGCCCTCTTCAACGATGTTGAAGCCGTGTGAGTAAGACAAGGTAGAACCTTGCTTCATCAATGGCATAACCGCGTTAACCACGTTGGAATGCTGTTTGTCCGGCGTCAGGTTAAGCACCAGATCCGCCGCGGGTATTAATTCTTCAAACGTACCGACACGGAAACCATTGTCGGTCGCTTTTTGCCATGAGGCACGTTTCTGTTCAATTGCTTCAGGGCGCAGGGCAAAAGAGATATTCAAGCCCGAATCACGCATGTTCAAGCCTTGGTTCAGACCTTGAGCACCACAACCTAAAATAACAATATTCCAATCTTTGATGTAGTTACAGCCGTCGCTAAACTCAGAACGATCCATGAAACGACATTGGCCAAGCTGTGCTAATTGTTGACGTAAATTCAGAGAGTTAAAATAGTTAGCCATCTGATATACCACCTATAAGTCAGAAATTTTGGACGCAACCAAACTAACATAATGTTACGGCTTGGTTGTGATTGAAATCACTATAACCCATGCTTATCATTGCTTAAAATGATATATTCGGAACTTCATATTGCATTATGCGCAACGTCAACTGCAATCATGGATTCATAACACTGACAGTAACATCGGCGCCAATATGCGACACCCAATCACGCCGTCACTCAAGCCAAGGCTTAAGTTCAAACTAAACAGGATAAGATCATGGATATTCGTACCCTCAAATTGTATCTGCACTTATGTGACAGTTTGCACTTCGCCAAAACGGCGGAGCAGATGCATGTGAGCCCATCGACCTTAAGCCGAGCCCTGCAAAGATTAGAAGAGGAAGTGAACGCTAAGCTGTTAGAGCGGGATAATCGCAGTGTGACCTTAACCCACGCGGGACGCGAGTTTAAGCTGTTTGCCGAGCAAACCTTGAACCATTGGAGCACGCTCAAGCACAGTATCGATCTCAAGCAGGACGTACTGCGCGGTCGGTTAAATCTGTATTGCTCGGTCACTGCTGCCTACAGTCATTTACCGGGTTTATTGGATTTATTCCGCCAAGAACATCCCTTCGTCGAGATAGCCTTAACCACGGGAGATGCGGCGAACGCCCTGGCCGAAGTGCAGCAGAATCGCGCCGATATTGCCATTGCCGCGCTGCCGGATCCCTTCCCTGCCACCTTGCATTTCGCCAAGATTGACGATGTGCCTTTGTCCTTAATCGCGCCAACCATGCGCTGCGCGGTGCAGCAACAGATAAGCCAAGCCCCCATCGACTGGTCGCGGGTGCCCTTTATCATTCCCGACCATGGCCCTGGGCGGCGCCGCGCCGATAATTGGTTCAAACAAATGGGCATCAGCCCTAATATTTACGCCCAAGTCTCGGGCCAAGAAGCGATCGCCTCTATGGTGGCGTTGGGCTGCGGCGTGAGCATGAGCCCAGAAGTGGTGATCAATAACAGCCCAGTGCGGGATCGCATTCAGTTACTCGCTTCTCCCGTTGCAATACCGCCCTTCGAGTTAGGTTGCTGCTGCAAAGTAAAGCGGCTCGACGATCCCATAGTCAATGCGTTTTTGGATGTGATTTAAACATCCGGCGAGTTGAGCTTATCGATAGGATCGATACGGGTCACCAATAGCTGATCGACCTTGTAAGAATCGATATCGACCACCTCAAATTTATAGCCCGCATAGTTGACGAAATCGGTACGCTTAGGGATTTTACGCAGCATATACATCATAAAACCGGCAATGGTTTCGTAGTTTTGATTATGCGGGAATTCTTCGATGCCGAAGGCGCGCATCACATCGGTAATCGGTGTTACCCCATCGACTAACCAAGAGTTACCATCGCGGGCGATGATCTGCTCTTCGCTCTCGTGCAATGACCAAGCCCCCATCACGGCGCGTTGTAAATCGTTGGTCGTGACAATACCCACCACTAAGGCATATTCGTTCATTACTACGGCAAAATCGGCGCGGCTGTTCTTAAAATATTCCATCGCCTCTGACAGGCTCAAAGTATCGGGAATAATCAGCGAAGTGTGGACTAAATTGCTGCCTTTTAAGGTAATATTCTCACCGTTAATCACTCGGATCAGCAGCTCTTTTGCATCCACAAAGCCTTTGATCATATCTAACTGACCATCGCAGACGAGGAACTTAGTGTGGGGATCTTCAGAAATCTTACGCTTGATATCTTCTTCGCTGTCTTGCAGTAAAAAGTACACTAAGCTTTCACGGGCCGTCATGGCAGAGGTTACAGAAACGGTTTGCATTTCAAACACATTTTCCATCATCTGTTGTTCACCGCGATCTAAAACTCCAGCTTCGGCGCCTGCATTCATCACGGCATAAATGTCGTCGGAGGTGATAGCATCGTTACGCACGGTTGGGATTTGCAGCAGTTTAAAGATGCCGCTCGCCATGCCATTGAAAAACCATACTAATGGACGCAATAGCACAATACAGAAAGACATAGGCCCAACAACGGCTAATGCGACGGGCTCAGGCATCGCCATCGCAATGCGTTTTGGCATCAAATCGGCCACCAGAATAAAGGCACTGGTGACGACAACAAAGGATAAAATAAAGCTCAGTTGGCTCAACCAAGGATCGGTCAGCAAAGGCGATAGTAATTCATAGAAATAAGGTCGAAATGCCGACTCACCGACGATACCGCCCATGATAGCAACGGCATTAAGCCCGATTTGTACCACAGTAAAAAAGCTGCCGGGAACGGCTTGTAACTGCAACACTTTTTCTGCGCGGGCATCGCCCTCATCGGCCAATTGACGTAAACGGATTTTACGTGAAGCGGCAAGTGCAATTTCTGACATAGAGAAGAAACAACTCGCGCCGATTAGGCACAATATAATCATCACGTTATCAAAGAGACTCATGTAACACCTTTCATTTAACACTGGACTAACTAGGACCAACCCGCGCTTTATGGCTCGCGAGTCAGCTGAATTCATTTAATTGGGGCACAGTTTGCTAGGGGTTATCCAGCCTACAAACCGTTCAAACGGCTGCGCCAGCTCCTTGCTACCCTAAGATAAAAAGCACTTACATTGCCGTTTTAGGCTGCTCTGAGTATATCTGCAAATTCACGGCTTAGGCGCGACTCGACATCATTAAGACATCTCAGTGCGGTGGCTTTGATATTGAGCTGCTAGAACGTACATTTAAGCCAATGGAATTGACTAGGCAGTCGTGGCTTTCGCTTAGTTGCGTTACGAGAAATACGTCCAGAATGGCAGCATGGATGTCACTCAGAGTGCATCGCTAAATCGACTATGGGCGACAGATTATATCTCATTTGCCGCCTAATATTACCTCACCTTGAGTAATTTTTATCTTAACGATGGATCTACAGCACAGTTTCATGCAAATGTTATCAATTAGTTAGCATGATTGAATGCGGTCTGTGACATAAAGAGGCTCAGCTGATTTAGCCTAAATCTCGCCGGATGGCTAAATGACGGACGCTGATGACCTAAACATTACTTAAGCATGGAGATAGGACAATTTGAGGCTTAATCCCAATCATTAAGCGCAGAGAGCACCTAATGATGGAGCAATACTCAACTGATGCCGAGCAACAAAAGACTGCAATAGGTATAGGTACAAGGCTGACTTGCCCCTATGCCATTAAATCACTTCAACTTCGACCCTATTACGCCCTTTATCCTTAGCGCGATAGAGACAAACATCGGCACGGCGTAACACGTCGGGCATCTTAAGTCCCGAGACCTTATCTAATGGCAAAAACACGCTGCCAATACTAATCGTTACCACAGCCAACGGCGATGCTTGATGGGGAATATTGAGTTGGTCGACGAGATAACATAGCTGCGTGGCAATGGCCGTTAACTGTGCCGGCGTGACATGCTCAACGACTAAGGCAAACTCTTCGCCACCGATGCGCGCCAATAAAGCATTGTGCGGCAGGATATCGCACTGCGCTAAGGCATCCGCCACACGCTTAAGCACTAGGTCACCTTCAATATGACCATAAGTGTCGTTATAGGATTTAAAATAATCGACGTCCAACATCAACAGCCCTGCTGGCGTCTTGGTCTGTAGCACAGCCTCTAGCCTTTCGGTAAAAGGACGTCTATTCGCTAACCCAGTCAACTCATCGGTTTCGGCCTTTTCTTTCAATTGAGTATTGGCAGTAACCAGCGCTTGTTGCAGCACTATCATCTGCCGCTCTTTTTGCTCGCGCAGCAGTAACTCGTTCAATGCGGACGCAAACTGAGTCAGCATATTCTTTTTCTGGGCATTCCAGTTCAGTGGCCGCGACACCGTCGACATCGAGAGTAATCCCAATAACTCTCCGGCATTTTTAATCGCAAAGGCAGCAATCGAACATATCCCCACGGATTTCATCACCTCATATTCCTGTGGTGAGAAGTCCTTTAACGCCTCAAGATCCTCAATCACTAAGGTCGATTCTGTCTCGAGTTTTTTAGCAAGCTGAGTAATGTTGTCCACCGAAATCCCTTGGACCTTGTTAGCATGTAACTCGCTGGTCCAAAAACTGCGGTAATAAGCATGCTGTTGATGAAATTCGAGAATGCTCACCCTCTCAACATCAAACAACTGACCGATTTTGTGGCACACCTCAGCTAAGGTTTTATCTACATTGCAGGTGTCGATACTCAAAAATTGCAACGAAATCTCCGCCAGCAACTGATTCGATTGCGACTGCCAATCCAGTTCTTTGGTCCGCTCTTTCACTAAGTCCGACAATAAATGCTGCTGTTGCTGTAACGCACGTTGATGGCGCTTATTGATAGCGAGGTCATTGCGTATCCTTTGGTACATGTCCTTAAGCGACAATGCCACATGAGCAATCTCGTCAGGACTGGCGGTCACCGTCTCTGGCACAGATAACTTCTTTAGCGATTTAAGATTGATTTTATTAGTAAAATCTTCCAATGCCGACAATCTATCCGTCACCATGAGTCGCACTAAGGTCAAGATCAAATAGATCATCAGCAGGGTCTTTAAGCCATTGCCAAGCACAATAAAAATCAACTGCCGCCACAGCTCGTAGTAAAGCTGGTTGGTGTCTAAGCCTACGGTTAAGGTTGCGATCAGCTGATCTTGATAAGTCACAGGATAATGAAACAGGGTTTGTGACTCGTCGTCGGTTAACAGCGGTTTACCCAGCTGCATAGTGACGCCGTCGATACTGTCTAAATGCACGCTCGACACTAACGGCATCATTCCTAAACCAGAGAGCAAATCAGATAGCAGGCTGCGGTCGACGTCCCACAGCGACTTCGCCACACTCGGCAGAATAGATTCTGAATATTCGCGGATATCCGACGTGGCATTGTCGATACTATCCTGATAGTTCCAAATCAACTGCACCAGCATAGTTAACACTGCAAAAAATGAACTCACCCCGATAATGGTCAGCGTCATCTTATGACTAATAGAATGATTTCGATGCTTCATGTACACCCGTTATTACGCCTTGAAGGGCAACTTATTCAAAATCTGAGACTGGAAAATCTGTGGCCAATCCCGAGCAACTAACATTTGATAAAATGCCGAATCAGGCAGTAAAACGCCGAACAAGGTGACATTGTCATAGGGAATATAGTGCTTATGCTGCTGATAATATTGCAACTCGACCAAAGCTAACGCGCCAGCCATAAAGTGCCCGCCACCAATAATGCTCACCGCGTGTTGGCGACAAAGCTGTAAAATCTCAGGTGACGTATTGATCGTACTGACAAATACATCTTTACCCGAGACTAAGCCTTTTTCCTTCAATGCTTTAAGCACTCCAATCGCCATACGATCACTGGCGGTCCAAATCACGTTTAGATCGGGATAACGGTTCAGCAGAGTGAGCGCTTGACCATAAGCTACTGCGTCACTCCATTGGCCATAAACCGTTTGAGTCAGAGTGGCATTGGGCTGCATAAAGAAATAATCGCTGGCACCTTGGGTACGTAGCACTGAAGCAGGCGTCGACTTATCGCCCGAAATCAACAAAACTTTAGCCTGCTTTCCCTCTAAGTCGTCCATTAAGCCTTTAGCGGTCGCCGAACCTATAGCGTAATTATCGGGAATAATGGCGGGTAACAGATATTCTTGCCAATGGGGATCTTGCAGTAAAACATCACGTTCGCCGATAGAGATATCGTTTAAAATCAATTGCACATAGATGGGATGGGAGTAAAGCGCTTGCAGCATTTTTATCGCGGATTGTTTTTCATTAACCAGAATAACGTAATTAGGTAACGCCTTTGCGGAAGCTAACAACTCATCGAGTTGGGTGATCATCTTGAAATGATTGCGATCGGAATGAATGATTTCGAGCTTAATATCGAGTGTCGTCGCCGCCTCCAGCATCAATTGGTCGACGTCCCCCCAAAAACTGTCATCGACAGCCCCGGGATTAAAAAATACGACATCGAGTTTAGCCCAAACTGCCCCACCAAACCCCGCAGTACAGATAAACACACACGCTAACATCCACGAACGCATAGGCGAGTTCTCCTCGACCATGTTCCCTCAAATGTCATCCTTCACAAGAGGTCACTTTATTATTATCGATTCACAACCTTGTTACCGCATCGCCGCCCAAAATGTTGCTAAAACCAGCAGCAGATGTTTCGATTAAACCACAAAATGATACAAAGTATACTTTATATGCTGACTATTTATTCCGACACCCTGTCTGTATAAAGAAATCGCGTGGATCCGTAGCAGAATATTTATGAGTCGTTGCTGACTCTCTTATGGGTCAGTCTTACGGCTTAACCACGTAGAAAATGACAGGGACCTAAACGTTTTAAAAGGGAAGTTGTTGGTTCGTCATGGTTCGTCATAAAGAGTCACAAAGTACACGAGTTCACTCTAGCCGTTAATGCGGCCAAACGGCCGAGGTGAATGAATATCGTGAGGAGAACCATGATTTTCATTGGAGGGTAAACCAAATGAGGCTGCTCAACGATGCCCTCATATAATGGCATAGGTTGACTAATTCACATTAACAGATTGAAATAATTAAATATAAATATCAACCACCTAATCTATTCAGTCGGGTTCAAGAATCCCAGAATCAATCCTTTATAACTCATATTTACTCAAAGGCACGAAATTGTGCGACTCTTCTTTTAATCGGTCGCAACATACATCTCCAATCATCTCTATGTACTCCAAGTGCTGCGTAGCCCGCATCGCCAAACAAAAAGGTTAGTTATAGCCAACCTTTCAATATGCTAATAATCATAAATGCAGTAAATGCGATCGAATTTTCCTAACGCTAAATCATCCCTGTGGATAATAAAATTCAATTGCATAGAATGCTCACTGTAGACTACTTTGAACAGTACTAGATAATCTTCGGCATTGCCGCCTAACTCAGCCGCGGCGTGGAGCTCGGGGGCTTTATAGCGGCTATCGCCATGGCCATTAATGCTGGCGATACCATTGTAATACGGCAGCGGCTGCTCGGGGACGAGCAATGCCTGCAAGTTGGATGACTGCCAGTCGGGTAGCGCTGACCATTGTGCTTGAGTGAGAATCTGACCGGGGATTAACCCGTGTTTATTCATTTTCATCAGATCAAAGAAATAGAGCTGATCTTGCCACTCTGGTACCAATTCATCTTCCACAACCGCTAGGGCCTCCAGCACCATAGCTTGTTGCGGTTCTGGTAGCGCTTGTAAACGTGCCTTGGCTAACTTTAATAAATGCGGGTTGTCACTATTAACCATGTCAGTGGCTATCATCTTAATGCTGGCAATCCCCTGAAGTTGATAAGCCGCCTCATACTCATAGTTTGCACATACCGCATCGTCGAACTTAAGTTCGGCAATCGCTTCCCCAGAGTTAAGCTGCTGATCCTCAGCGACATAATAGACATGGCCGCGAAGCATTTCTGAAAATCGCCAGCGCTCCAAAAAGAACAACAATCGCCCTTCTCGAGGTAAATAAGATTGAAACGCCTTCAGGTCGCTACAGTTGAGCTGTGCGATAAATTGCATGGGCACACGGAAGGCTTGCGCCGCCTCGTCCCAGTCCCAAAGATGCGCCTCATCTGTCTCCCAATCGTCCTGCCAGTCCTCCCGCCAATGCTCATTAATAAACTCGCGGGTATGGCCAAAGCTCTCAACATAGCCATCCAACATCTCCTCCCTTCCGACCAAAGTCACCGGATAATCCATGCCAACAGGCAAATCCGGCAATCCACCCAGTCGGCTATTACCTAACTGGGCATAGTCTTCGATTGCACAGGGATAGAGATCGACACTACTTCGAATAAATGCCGAAAGCGTATGGGCAAGATTCGGGTCTTTAAACTGCGCCAGCTTTTGCTCGAGCTGCTGCTGACGAATGGGGGAATTTTCTGCTAACAACATATCCATATTGACCTCAGGACTCCAATGTTTGCTTTTTATCATTTCTATCAACTATTTGCTATCGTCCAATATGGCAATTTGCCAAAGCTATCACGGGAACGGTATAGCCAGATTCAGCAGCTTACTGATGAGGCGAATGACCAAGTTAATCGAAAACCCCTAACGTCAATTACTGCTACACTCAAATTCTGTGCGAAATGAACAACAAAAGGATTTGTTTATGGCGATTGCCTGCGTCAATACCCGAGCCAGTTGTGGGGTCGAAGCACCCCAAGTCACAGTTGAGGTGCATCTGAGCAATGGCTTACCGGCATTTAATCTGGTGGGGTTACCCGAAGCGTCGGTAAAAGAAGCTCGCGAGCGGGTGCGCAGCGCACTGATCAATGCGGGATTCGAATTTCCGATGCGGCGGATAACCGTTAACCTCGCGCCAGCAGATTTACCTAAACAAGGTGGCCGCTACGACTTACCCATAGCCGTAGGCATATTGGCCGCATCAGAACAAATCCCCCTTAATAGCCTAAAAAATCTCGAGTTTGTCGGTGAACTGGCATTGTCTGGGCACATACGTTATTGCCAAGGATTATTACCGGCGATTATCGCCGCAAAGCGCCAAGACCATACCTTGATATTGCCGCTGGATAATCGCCACGATGCCGAGTTAGTCGGCTATCCCAATGTATTGTTTGGCTCGCACCTTCAGAGTCTGGCCGCTTATTTACAGGGGCAAAATCAACTGCCGACGTTAGCGCCGCAATTAGAATGGATAAGCCAAGAGACGCCCGAGTCCCATACTTGCCTGAGCGATGTGATTGGCCAATATCAGGCCAAGCAAGCACTCGAAATTGCCGCGGCGGGAAACCATAACCTCTTGATGCTTGGCCCGCCAGGTACGGGCAAAACCATGCTTGCCAGTCGCATGATGGCGCTATTGCCAGCGCTTAATTATGAGGAAGCATTAGAAGTAGCAGCAATTCATTCCGTTGCTGGACTCGACATTAAGCCGCAGCATTTTTTACAGCGACCCTTTAGGGCGCCGCACCACACGAGTTCTTCGATTTCCCTCGTGGGCGGTGGCAGTATCCCAAAACCTGGGGAGATCTCCCTCGCCCATCGCGGTGTATTATTCTTGGATGAAGTGGCTGAATTTCCGCGTAAAGTCTTAGATTGCCTGCGCGAACCGATGGAAACCGGCGAAGTGGTGATTTCCCGCGCCGCCGCTAAGCTGACATTTTTGAGTCGCTTCCAATTGATCGCGGCGATGAATCCCAGCCCGAGTGGCGATATCGATAGCCAACACAGATCGAGCCCAGAACAGATTCAGCGTTATCTTTCGCGGCTTTCAGGCCCGTTTCTCGACCGTTTCGATTTAACCATTGAAGTCCCCAAACTCCCCGCGGGTACATTAACTCAAGCCGCGCCGCAAACAGAAACCAGCCAAGATATCGCCAAGCGGGTCAAACTGGCGCGTGAGCTGCAACTCGCCCGCGCTGGCGTGCTCAATAGTGAACTCACAGGGAAACAATTGAAACGCTTTAGCGGACTCAGTGACGCTGATTTAGTGTTTTTGGAGCAAAGCGTGGTAAAGCTTGGCCTCTCGGTTCGCAGTTTTCATCGTATACAAAGAGTTGCGCGCACGATTGCCGATCTGGAACAAGTGCCTAACACAGAACGCCGCCATATCGCCCAAGCACTGGGTTATCGCGCTATGGATAGATTACTCGCCCGCTTATCCCAGCAATATTAAGTTTGCCCGGGAATAAATGTTAACAAATGCACCGACCAGCAGTGCCTAAGATTGAGCCAAACGCCGACACCGAGTAACATAGGCCTCCAATTTTTGTCAGGGGGCTCGGATGGGAACGCTGTTTTCACAGATAAAAGGCTGTATCGCATTTTTAGGCTACGTTATAAATACCGTCTTTTGGACAATCCCAATCCTGTTGGTCAGTTTTATAAAACTGATACCTATCAGTTCGTTAAGGACTGCAACTAGCCATGTACTCGACTTTTGTGCCAGCGCTTGGATCAGTGTTAATGGCGTAATTGAACGCTGCTTACATCCCGTTAAGATTGAACTGAGTGGTGACACCGACTTTTCCACTAAAGAGTGGTACATGGTGATAGCCAACCACCAGTCTTGGGTGGATATCCTGATCCTGCAGCGGATTTTTAATCGAAAAATCCCTTTCTTGAAGTTTTTCCTCAAGCAAGAACTGATTTTTGTGCCGATTTTAGGCCTAGCTTGGTGGGCGCTCGATTTTCCGTTTATGCGCCGTTATAGCACGGCACAGCTACGTAAAAACCCTAAGCTAAAGGGCAAAGACATTGAAATTACACGTAAAGCCTGTGCTAAGTTCAAGGCTAAACCGGTAAGTGTGATGAACTTTGTCGAAGGCACCCGCTTCAGCAAGGCTAAGCATCAAAAGCAGAACTCACAGTTCCAACATTTGTTAAAACCTAAAGCAGGCGGCATGGCCTTCGCACTATCGGCCATGGGTGAACAGATCCACAAGCTAGTCGATGTCTCCATTTACTACCCAGACACAGTGCCTAGCTATTGGGACTACCTGACAGGTAAGTTGCCAAGCGTTAAAGTACACATCAAGGTTTCTGATATTGATCCTGCGATGCGCGGCGATTATATGAATGACCGCGATTTTAAAATTGGCTTCCAAGAACAACTGAATCAACTCTGGCTCACTAAGGATCAAGTGTTAAGCCAACTCGCTAGCCAAGTAAATAAAGAACAAAGGTAACGCCACTATGTTGAATTTTCTGCCCGGGCCAGTGTTGTTTATGCTGAGCTTAAGCTTGCTGATCATTAATACCGCTGTTTGGGGCTCGCTTATCAGCATAGGCGGAGTCGTAAAACTTGTGATGCCAGCGCAAAGTGCACGTAATGCGGTGACTGCGGTTATGAATCGTTTTATGTGGGCGTGGGCCTGCTGCAACGGTGGCATTCTGTTTTTGATCGCCAAAATTGAGTGGGATGTCAAAGGGCTCGAAGGACTCGATAAAAACAGCTGGTATTTACTGATCAGTAACCACCTCAGTGGATTCGATATCGCCGCGCAAACTTATGTGTTACGCAACCATATTCCTATGTTGAAGTTCTTCCTCAAAAAAGAACTCATCTATGTGCCGATTATGGGACTGGGTTGTTGGGCGCTGGATATGCCATTTATGAACAGAACCAGCCCAGCAAAACTCAAGAAGAACCCAAAGCTTAAGGGCAAAGATTTAGCGACCACACGCCGCGCCTGCGAAAAATTTAAAAATATGCCCACGTCAATCATTAACTATGTTGAAGGCAGCCGGTTTACCCGTGATAAACATCAACGCCAAAACTCGCCTTATCAACATTTGTTACGCCCTAAAGCAGGTGGAATCGCTTTTACCCTATCGGCCATGGGTGAGCAATTTACTAACCTGCTGGATATGACAATTGTCTACCCAGATGCGCCTGACGATATTCTGTTTGGGGTGATGAACGGCAAGGTCAGCAAGATTATCGTGCGGATCAACGCCCTGCCCGTACCTCAAGTCGATCCAACGCGTTATTTCTCTGAGTCTGAGTATCGCGTCGAGTTCCAACGCTGGTTAAACCAAGTGTGGGCGGAAAAAGATCAACAAATTCATGCGTTACTGCAAACAAATCAAAATGTCGCGGATAGCGCCACCAGCACTAATCACACTCAAGCAAGCTAGCTCGCCTCTAGCTTTGCTCTAGTTCAGCAACGCATGCCGCTGCAGCGGATAACTCCAATTCATTGAATACAGTTATTCCTGCGGCACTGAGTTTTTCAGCCGTTAATTCTTGCCCCGCAATTAACTGTTTTGCAAATTGACCATCGTAGATCTGCCTATTACCACAGGATGGACTGCGGGCTTTTAAAATCGCCACTTTAATCCCGTGTTGCTGCGCCAGCTTAAGCGCGGGATCGGCTCCTAGACTAAAAGCGTGGGTCACATCCTCACCTTGGGCAGTTAAGATGCACTGTCCAATCCGCTTGCCCGAGTAAACAACTGCTCACTAACACTTTTTCCACTGTCACCTCCAAATGTCTCATTCCGCCCATAGCGTAACGCGAAGGATAAACATGCCAAATGCATTTGGACGATTTTCCCCAAAACCATCAACATCCGCAACGAAGTCGGAAGATGAAACCACATCATTGTTGACAATTTAATATTTAAAATTCGTAATTAAAAATATAAAAATCGACAACATAAAAATAAAACAATTTAAATCAATGATTTAAACAAGATCAACTTACAATATAGACTTACGTCTAAGTAAACACATTGTTGACAATCCACCAAGGGAGGGCTATTTTTTACCCATTGTCGACAATCCTATTAATAGTGATGCGTTCTATGTTGAAGCAAGACACGACGTTCGTTTCTGATGACACTCAAGTTCCCCACCTGCATAAGGTCAAATCGACCTCGGCAGATAAAACGTCGACCACATTAGCCGATCAAATTTTGGTGCAGATCCAAACCAGCATCATCAAGGGCGAACTGCCTGCAGGCAGCAAGATTAACGAGCAAGCATTGGCCGAAAAATACGGCATCAGCCGCGGCCCGACCCGCGAAGCCCTGCAAACCTTAGAAAGACAACGCTTAGTCGTGCGCGCACCCCATGTTGGCGCCCGCGTAGCACAACTGACAGTGAGCGAACTTAACGATTTATATCAACTGCGTAGCGTGCTTGAAGGCATGGCCTGCGAACTTGCCGCCAGTCGTATCACCCCTGAGCAATTAGCCAAGTTAGAAGATTTACTCGCAACGCAAGATGCGGCGCTCGCTAAGGGTGATACCTACTTCCAAGAGGAAGGCGATGTCGATTTTCACTACCAAATTATTCAAGCCAGCGGTAACAAGCATCTGCAGGAAACCTTAGTCGGCGGCCTGTATCACCTGCTGCGCATGTACCGCTACCAATGCACCAATAAAAATCGCCCCGTTAAAGCGATTGCCGAACACAGACGCATAGTCGAAGCCATTGCCCAGCGCGATGGAGAACTCGCCAGTTTGCTGATGCGCCGCCATATCGAACAGGGGCGTAAAAATACCGAATTACGCTTAATTGAATTGCAAGCCAATGCAGCCGCCAAAGAAACCTTAGCCAACATCAGCTAAGTTTATACGGCTCAATATGCCCACTTCCCATAAATGGAAAAGGATAAGGACAAGACCATGATCCAAAGCGCAGGATTACGTTTTCGCCAAGCTCTTGCTAAGGCTAAACCGTTACAAATCGTTGGCACCACCAATGCCTATTTTGCCTTGATGGCAGAGCAAACTGGCTTCCAAGCCTTGTATCTTTCGGGCGCTGGCGTTGCCAATGCTTCATACGGTTTGCCTGACTTAGGTATGACCTCAATGAACGACGTGCTGATCGATGCAGGTCGTATCACCTCAGCCACACAAGTGCCTTTATTGGTCGATATCGACACTGGCTGGGGCGGCGCATTCAACATTGCTCGTACCATCAAAGAATTCGAAAAAATCGGCGTCGCCGCTGTGCACATGGAAGACCAAGTGTCGCAAAAGCGTTGCGGCCACAGACCTAACAAAGCGGTGGTCAGTATCGAAGAAATGGTCGATCGCATTAAAGCCGCCGTCGATGCCCGTACCGATCCTAACTTTGTGATCATGGCGCGTACCGATGCGGTTGCCGTTGAAGGCTTAGAAGCCGGTATCGAACGCGCGCAAGCCTATATTGCCGCCGGTGCCGACATGATCTTCGCCGAAGCCTTAACTGAGCTAGACCAATATCGCCACTTTAAAGCGCAAGTCAAAGCACCGATTTTGGCCAACATGACTGAATTTGGTCAAACCCAATTGTTCAATAAAGAAGAACTAGCCGAAGCGGGCGCCGACATGGTGCTTTATCCACTCGGTACTTTCCGTGCAGCCAACCAAGCTGCACTGAACGTCATGCAAGCGCTGATGAATGATGGTCATCAACGCAACGTGCTCGACACTATGCAAACCCGTAAAGACTTGTATAAGTACTTGGGCTACCACGCCTTTGAAGACAAGTTAGATCAACTGTTTAGCCAAGATAAATAACCGACAAGCTGCCGCCCTACACCAGCAGCCTTAACCAATAAACGTCAGCGCTCGGCGCTGGCAATAATCAAATAGCGTTAACGGAAGGATTACATTATGTCAGAAGGTAAAAAGTTAAGCGGCGCAGGACTACGTGGCCAAAGCGCAGGCGAAACCGCATTAAGCACAGTGGGCGTGTCAGGCTCGGGCCTCACTTACCGCGGTTATGATGTGAAAGATCTCGGTGAAAACGCCACCTTCGAAGAAGTCGCCTATCTCATTCTTTACGGCGAGTTGCCCACTCAAGCCCAGCTTGATGCCTACAAAACCAAACTCAAAGGCCTTCGCGGTCTGCCGCAAGCCTTAAAAGAAGTATTAGAGCGCATTCCTGCCGAGACTCATCCTATGGATGTGATGCGTACTGGCTGCTCTATGCTAGGTAACTTAGAAGCCGAGCACAACTTTAGCGAACAGAGTGAAATCACCGATCGCCTATTAGCCGCCTTCCCATCAATCATCTGTTACTGGTATCGCTTTAGTCACGACGGTGTGCGTATCGACACTGAAACCGATGACGACCAAATTGGCGCCCACTTCCTGCATTTATTACACGGTAAAGCGCCGTCTGAACTGCATGCAAAAGTGATGGACGTATCCTTGATTCTTTATGCAGAACATGAATTTAACGCATCAACCTTTACCGCTCGCGTCTGTGCTTCAACTCTGTCAGACATGCATTCATGCGTCACTGGCGCCATTGGTTCACTGCGCGGCCCGCTGCATGGCGGCGCGAACGAAGCGGCGATGGAACTGATCCAAGACATGAAAGATGAAGCCGATGCCCGCGACATCTTAATGGGCAAACTCGAGCGTAAAGATAAGATCATGGGCTTCGGCCACGCGATTTACCGCGATAGCGATCCACGTAATGCCATCATCAAAGAATGGTCAGAAAAACTGGCTGCCGCCAACGGTGACGACCGTCTATACCGCGTATCGGTTGCCTGTGAAGCCCTGATGTGGGAACAGAAAAAACTCTTCTGTAATGCAGATTTTTTCCACGCCAGCGCGTACCACTACATGGACATTCCGACTAAGTTGTTCACGCCTATCTTCGTGTGTTCACGGGTAACGGGCTGGGCTGCGCACGTGATGGAGCAACGCTCTAACAACCGCATCATCCGCCCAAGTGCCGATTATGTGGGCGTGGCACCACGCAAAGTCGTCCCCATTGCCAACCGTTAAGCCAAGCTAACGACTCTGGCGCGAGACTTCTGTTAAAGGATAGTCTCGCGCCAACTTCATTTTCCGAAATGGATGATGTTATGAACACTGCTATGAATACCCAATATCGCAAGCCCTTACCCGGCACCAAACTCGATTATTTCGATACCCGCGAAGCCGTGGAAGCCATTGAGCCAAGCAGCTACGCCAAGCTACCTTATACCTCGCGCGTGCTGGCTGAAAACTTAGTCCGTCGCTGCACACCTGCGGACTTAACCGCCTCGCTGAAACAAATTATCGAATCTAAGCAAGAACTTGATTTCCCTTGGTTTCCTGCCCGCGTGGTCTGCCACGACATTTTGGGGCAAACCGCCTTAGTTGACCTTGCAGGCCTGCGTGATGCGATTGCGGCTAAAGGGGGCGATCCCGCTAAAGTGAACCCAGTGGTGCCAACTCAATTAATTGTCGATCACTCACTGGCGGTGGAATTTGGCGGTTTCGATAAAGACGCCTTTGCTAAAAACCGCGCCATCGAAGACAGACGCAACGAAGACAGATTCCACTTTATTGATTGGACGCAAAAAGCCTTTAAAAACATTGATGTTATCCCTCAGGGTAACGGCATCATGCACCAAATTAACTTAGAGCGTATGTCGCCTGTGGTGCATGCTCGCAATGGCGTGGCCTTCCCCGATACTCTAGTTGGCACCGACAGCCACACGCCGCACGTTGATGCTCTGGGCGTTATCGCCATTGGTGTCGGCGGGCTAGAAGCCGAAAGCGTGATGCTGGGGCGCGCATCTTATATGCGTCTGCCGGACATTATCGGTGTCGAACTCACGGGCAGACCGCAGCCTGGCATTACGGCCACTGACATAGTATTAGCCTTAACCGAATTTTTACGCGCACAAAAAGTCGTCTCCTCTTACTTAGAGTTCTTCGGTGAAGGCGCAGCGGCGCTGACATTAGGCGATCGCGCCACGATTTCAAACATGACGCCTGAATTTGGCGCCACCGCAGCCATGTTCTACATTGACCAGCAAACACTTGATTATTTGACCTTAACGGGCCGCGAAGCCGAGCAAGTTAAGCTGGTTGAAACCTATGCTAAAACCGCAGGTTTGTGGGCCGACAGCTTGACTGAAGTGCACTATCCACGGGTACTGCGTTTTGATTTATCCTCGGTGGTGCGCACCATTGCAGGGCCATCAAACCCACATGCACGGGTGCCAACATCAGAATTAGCTGAGCGCGGAATTAGCGGCGTAGTCGAAAACGAACCCGGCTTAATGCCTGATGGCGCTGTAATTATCGCGGCGATTACCAGCTGCACAAACACCAGTAACCCGCGCAACGTGATTGCCGCCGGTCTGATTGCCCGCAACGCCAACGCCAAAGGCTTAACTCGTAAACCTTGGGTCAAAACCTCACTGGCCCCCGGCTCAAAAGCGGTGCAGTTGTATTTGGAAGAAGCCAAGCTATTACCAGAGCTTGAACAGCTCGGTTTTGGCATTGTTGGTTTTGCCTGCACGACATGTAACGGCATGAGCGGCGCGCTGGATCCTGTGATTCAAAAAGAAGTGATCGACCGCGACTTGTACGCCACCGCAGTGTTATCGGGTAACCGCAACTTTGATGGCCGTATTCATCCCTATGCTAAACAAGCCTTCTTAGCATCGCCGCCATTAGTGGTCGCCTACGCAATTGCCGGCACTATACGTTTCGATATCGAAAAGGATGTGCTGGGATTAGATAAAGACGGCAACCCCGTCAAACTTATCGACATTTGGCCATCGGATGAAGAAATCGATGCCGTGATTGCGACTAGCGTTAAACCTGAGCAGTTCCGCAAAGTGTACGAGCCCATGTTCGATTTAGCCGTCGATTACGGCGAGCAAATCAGTCCGCTGTACGATTGGCGTCCGCAATCTACTTATATTCGTCGCCCACCTTACTGGGAAGGCGCATTGGCCGGAGAGCGCACATTAAAAGGCATGCGACCACTCGCGGTGCTGGGTGACAACATCACTACCGACCATTTATCACCATCGAACGCCATTATGATGGACAGCGCCGCAGGCGAATATCTGCACAAAATGGGCTTGCCGGAGGAAGACTTTAACTCCTACGCCACCCACAGGGGCGATCACTTAACCGCCCAGCGCGCGACCTTTGCCAACCCTAAGCTTAAAAACGAGATGGCAATCGTTGACGGTAAAGTGCAACAAGGTTCACTGACGCGTATCGAGCCCGAAGGCCAAGTGACCCGCATGTGGGAAGCGATTGAAACCTATATGGAACGTAAGCAGCCGCTGATCATCATAGCAGGCGCAGACTACGGCCAAGGTTCGTCCCGCGACTGGGCCGCCAAAGGCGTGCGTTTAGCGGGCGTTGAGGCCATTGTTGCCGAAGGTTTCGAGCGCATTCATCGCACTAACTTAGTGGGTATGGGCGTGTTGCCGCTGGAATTTAAAGCCGGCGACAACCGCGCGACTTACACCATCGATGGCACCGAAGTGTTCGATGTCCTCGGCACGACAGCACCACGAGCGGATTTGACCGTCGTTATCACCCGTAAAAACGGTGAGCGCATCGAAGTGCCAGTAACCTGTCGTCTCGATACCGCCGAAGAAGTCTCAATCTACGAGGCGGGCGGCGTATTGCAACGCTTCGCGCAGGACTTTCTCGAATCGAATCAGGCTTAAATCGAATCAGGCTTGAGTCGAGTCTTGAATCAAGGCTCGGCTCAAGTAAAACGCGAATATCAGCTAAAGATAAGCTAGCTAAACCGAGCGCCAATAACTTCCCCAATTAAGTTACTGGCGCTCATTTGGATTCCATTGGGAGTCCTTTTGGAGTCAATCTATGAATGCTTCAACAACCCACGCGCCACAAATCAAAATCGCTGCGACCTATATGCGCGGCGGCACCAGTAAAGGCGTGTTTTTCCGTCTGCAGGATTTGCCGAAAGCCGCACAAGTTGCTGGCCCTGCCCGTGATGCGCTACTGCTGCGAGTGATTGGCAGCCCAGACGCTTACGGCAAACAAATCGATGGCATGGGCGGCGCCACCTCAAGCACCAGTAAAACTGTGATCCTCTCCCCTAGCACTCAAACCGATCACGATGTCGATTACCTGTTCGGCCAAGTGGCCATCGATAAACCCTTTGTCGATTGGAGTGGTAACTGCGGCAACTTAACCGCCGCCGTCGGTGCCTTTGCCATCAGTAATGGCTTAATTGATACGGCCCGCATTCCACAAAATGGCGTCTGCACTGTGCGTATTTGGCAAGCCAACATAGGCAAAACCATTATCGCTCATGTGCCCATCACCAAGGGTGAAGTGCAAGAAACCGGTGATTTTGAGCTCGATGGTGTGACCTTTCCCGCGGCTGAAGTGCAAATCGAATTTATGAACCCGGCTGCAGACGAAGATGCCAATTCTAACGGAGGGAGTGGCAGCATGTTCCCGACGGGCAATGTTGTCGATGTGCTAGAAGTGCCGGGTATTGGCAGCTTTAAGGCCACTATGATTAACGCTGGCATTCCCACCATTTTTATCAATGCTGAGGACTTAGGCTACACAGGCACTGAGCTGCAGGATGATATTAATAGCGACACAGCGGCACTGGCAAAATTCGAAACCATTCGCGCCTATGGCGCAGTGCGTATGGGCTTGATTTCACATATAGATGAAGCCATTACACGCCAACATACGCCCAAGGTTGCCTTTGTTGCTAAACCCAAAGCCTATGTGTCATCGAGCGGCAAACCCGTCAATATCGATGATATCGACTTGCTCGTGCGCGCCCTGTCGATGGGCAAACTGCACCACGCCATGATGGGTACGGCAGCAGTGGCAATTGGCACAGCAGCAGCGATCCCAGGCACCTTAGTTAACTTAGCCGCTGGCGGCGACACTAAGGACAAAATAGATGCGGTGCGCTTTGGTCATCCCTCTGGCACGCTGCGTGTTGGGGCTGAGGCGTCAATGGTCAACGGCGAATGGACAGTTGTTAAAGCCATTATGAGCCGCAGCGCCCGCGTGCTAATGGAAGGTTTTGTGCGAGTACCGAGCGAGTGTTTCTAATCGTTTATCTGGTTTTAGATTCAATCGCTAAAGGCGCACAAGGAAGAGGATTCAAATGAAAAAAACAACGGCATTACGACAAATGCTCAGTGGTAGCGATATTCACGTCGCCCCCGGTGTTTACGATGGTATGACGGCACGTTTAGCCGAACAGGCGGGGTTTAAGCTGATTTATGCCAGTGGCGGCGCGATTGCGAGAAGTTGTGGTTTCCCCGATATAGGCATTCTGAGCTTTAGCGAAGTGTTGCATCGACTTGAGCAAATGGTCGAAGTGACCCAAGTGCCCATCATAGCGGATGCAGATACTGGGTTTGGTAATGCCATCAACGTGAGCCGTACAGTGAAAGCCTTTGAGCGAGCGGGTGTCGCAGCATTGCACTTGGAAGATCAAACCTTTCCAAAGCGCTGCGGCCATCTGAATGATAAATCTTTGGTGAGTACCCAAGAAATGGTGCACAAAATCCGTGTTGCCAAGGATAGCCAAACTGACCCAGATTTTACCTTAATTGCTCGCACTGATGCGATTGCCGTTGAAGGATTCGATGCTGCAATGGAACGCTCACATGCGTATTTAGCAGCGGGTGCCGACGTGATCTTTGTCGAAGCACCCGAAACCGTTGAGCAAATTGAATTGATCGCTAAACATATTAAGCAGCCTAAGCTCATCAATATGTTCCACAGTGGTAAAACACCGCTGGTGTCGAAGGACAGACTGCAAGAGTTGGGATACAAGTTCATTATTATTCCCTCTGACTTACAGCGAGCGACTATCCATGCTTGTCAGCACACCTTACGCACCATTCTCGAGCAAGGTGACAGTGACAGCATTGCCGAGAAGATGGTGTCGTTTGCTGAGCGTGAACGGATCATAAACACACAAGCGTATTTAGATCTTGACCTCGGTTATGGCCATAACTGAGATGCACCCGCTATAGCCTTAAAATAGTTCAACCAAAGACCTTGCTTCTCCCCCTTCCGGCAAGGTCTTTTTCTATTCGCCCTCGTGATTTTAGTGACCCCACGCACTGGTTTTCGCTGCATTTGTCGCAGCATCATATGTTGGCCTATCTTAAACAGTGCTAAGCTTCTTAAGCTTAAACACGGGAAAAAAAGCTCGTCATAACCAGCACAAAGACACTGAAACAGTATATTTAAGCTATCGCATGATCGGTGATAGAATCGCGCCCATCGATTTTGGTTATTTTTAAACCAAGTCAGTTATTTAAACTAAATTTTTACAACAAAATGGCATTTAAGGTCTAGGCTAAGAACTAAACTAAATAGAAACCTAATCAGGATGGGTCCGTTTTTTGGTAGGGGAAAATTTGAGTCAACTAATCCACAAGCTTGTGCTAAGCGCGCTTTGTATCCTAAGTTTGTGGGGGATATCGTGCAATGGATTAACGCAACCCTTGAGTGCGGCTTTTACACAGCTTAAATTTGAACATATTCGCAGTGAAGATGGTCTCAACCAGAATACAATTACCAGCCTGTTTATGGACAGTGCTGGCATGTTGTGGATTGGCACTCAAGATGGTTTGCATGCCTATAATGGTCATAACTTCAATATTTTCACCCACTCACCCAACGATCCTAACAGTATTTCTGAAAGTTATGTCTCTGACATTATTCAAGATTCAGAAGGCTACATCTGGGTTTCCACGTTCAGCCAAGGAGTCAATCGACTCGATTTAAGCACTGGGACCTTTGAACACTTTGGCCAAGAACAAGGCTTAACCGATCCCCGCACCACCAAACTCAGCATAGTGGGTAATACACTCTGGATTGGCACTAAAGCAGGACTATTTTCCCTATCGATCAAAACTAAACGCATTACCCAAGTGAGTTTAGGTAATAGTGTCGAACCCCATATCACAAGCCTAGCCAATGTTGAAAACACTTATCTGTTAGCTGGAACCCAAGATAGCGGCACCTTTGCTGTCAGTGCAAATACCATCACCCGCTTGAACGTGCCGCAAAATGTCACGGCCTATCAAATTAAAGCGAACTCGGCCTATTCGATCAGCTTAGCGCTCGGTGGACAGCTATGGCACTACAACTTAGCCTCGCAACAGGGCGAAATCCTTTGGCAGACCGACGATAACGTGCCTTATATCAAGGATTTTATCCAAACTGAACAGGGTGATTTTTGGGTCGTCGGGCCTGAAGCGGGTCTTATTCAACTGGAGAGAAACAACAAAGCATTTAATGCGACTTACCACAGGTATGATCCTAAGCGCGTCAACAGTATCAGTGAAAACAACATACTGAGTTTGCTGCAAGATCCCTTTGGTAATTTATGGTTAGGCGCCAGTTATTCGGGCTTAGATAAAATAAATACCCGCCGCCAGTATTTTCAGCATATTTTCGAATACACCCCAGATCTGTCGCAACAGAGTAACAATATTCGCACCTTGTTCCGCAGTAAAGATGATGCCCTCTGGATAGGTACTGAAGGCGCAGGGCTTAAGCGCATGTTAACGAACGGGCAATATGAGCACTTTACGGAGAGATTTGCGAACGCCTTAGGGATGCATCAACGCAATTTAAATCTCACCCTGCGAGATATTGATCAAGACAAAGCAGGCGTGCTCTGGTTTGCGACTAACTATGGACTCGGCCGGTTGTCGCCAGAGGGAGAATTCCAATTACTCAAGGTCACTGCAAGTACGGACCAAGGCTCTGAAGCCAATTATATTCGTAATCTAGAAATTGATGATCAAGGCCATCTCTGGGTAGCAACGACTCACGCCCTCTATCGCAAGGCTATAGGTAACGATGAGTTTACTTTTATCTCATTGGCGAATATTGACCATTTCTCTCCAGCACAAAACCAACTTTTAATCCTCAGAGCACATAAAGATACGCTATGGATTGGTACACTCGATGGTTTGTTGAAACTGGACATGCAGACGGGTATAGGGAAATCTTACTTCCATCAAGCTGCTAATAAGAAAAGCTTAATCAATAACCGTGTCCGCGATATTTTAGTGACTCAAGCGGGCGAGGTGTGGTTCGCCACCCATGGTGGCATCAGTATATTACCTTCTCAAGATGCCAATGCAGACTTTACCCATTACACCCGCGATCAGGGATTACCAAGCGATACTATCTACGCCTTATTAGAAGACCAACAACATAATATTTGGTTTAGCAGTAATGCGGGCATAGGCAAACTAAACCCTAAAACCAATCGTGTCATCATATTCAACGAGCAAGAGGGATTACAGGCGCTGGAGTTTAACGGTGGTGTAAAACTGCAAGACAGCGATGGCGATCTCTGGTTTGGTGGCATTAATGGTATCAATCGTTTTAATCCCAAGTTGATTCCGGATCAACGACCCGATGTTAAAGTCGCGCTCACAGGCTATAGCATTGCAGGAAAAGACCATACGATTCTCGACTTAAGTCATCCTCCTAGCATAGTGATGGACTATAGCGATCAGCTGATCAGTTTTGAGGTGACCTCATTGGATTTCAGCTACACAGGTAAAAATCGTTTTAGCTATTATCTTGAAGGATTTGATAACGAATGGCATGAGCTACCCACAGGCAATGAAATCACCTTCACTAACATCAATCCTGGTCATTACCGATTGCATGTTCGCCATGGCCTACAATACAACTCAGCAGGTGCCTATGCACTGCTTGTCGATCTGAATGTACAAGCCCCCTTCTATCGCACTCAGTTCGCCTACACCCTTTATTTCTTACTCACATTAGGCTTGCTGGTTTGGATTATTCGCTGGCGTAAAAAGAAACGTCACATACAAAGTGAATTTGAAACCAGTATCCGCGCCTCTGAGGAGCGACTAAAGCTGGCACTGTGGGCATCTGGCGATGGCATGTGGGACTGGAACATACCCGAAAATCGAGTCTATCGTACCAATATGGATGCTTCGATTCCCCATTGGAATAGCAGCAATATTGCCCATGAGAGCATGCACTCAGAAGACAGAGAGAGATTCAAACTTGAGCTAAACGAGCATCTTCAAGGCCGCTCACCTTTCTTCGAAGCCGAGTACCGTGTCGAACGCTCACCGGGTAATTGGGTATGGATTTTAGATCGTGGCAAAGTGGTTGAAAAAGATAGTTTAGATAACCCGATCCGCATGACAGGGACTAACCGTAACATTACCTCTCGTAAGCTGATTGAGAACGAGTTGGTCTTGTCCTCACAAGTGCTCAACAGCATGAATGAAGCCGTTGTCGTAGCGGGCCTAGACTATCGCATTGGCTCAGTAAACCCTGCATTTTGCACGATAACAGGCTACACAGAACGCCAAATCAGCGACAGACATTTTACTCACTTAGCCTTTGGCCGCCAACAGCGTGAATTGTTCAATACCATTGAACAACAGCTGCTGCGTCATAAACATTGGGTTGGGGAACTGTGGATCCGCAATAAACAACGGCAGGCAATTCTAGTCTGGCTAGAGATCAACCAAGTTATCGACATTAAAGGTGAAACCAGCCACTTCGTTGCGGTATTTACCGACATTACAGAGCGAAAAAAAGCCGAAGAAGATCTGCGTTTCCTCGCCAGTTTCGACACGTTAACTGGCCTACCCAACCGAACCTTGTTCCAAGACAGGCTTAATCACGCGATAACCCAAGCGCATAGAGCGAACAATATCGTCGCCTTACTGTTTTTAGATCTCGACCGCTTTAAACATATCAACGACTCCATGGGTCACCATGTCGGCGATTTACTGCTCAAAGCCGTTGCCAGAAGACTACAAAATGCAGTGCGCGATGGCGATACGGTTGCACGCTTAGGCGGTGACGAATTTACCATTATTTTAGAAGGAGTGGCCAAAACCAAAGCCGCTACTTTGATCTCAGAAAAAGTGCTCAGAGCATTCCAAACGCCCTTTTTATTAGACGATAAAACGCTGACCATTTCGACCTCTATCGGTATCAGTCTCTATCCAAACGATGCCGACAACGCCGACTCGCTGATTAAATTTGCCGATACTGCCATGTACCACGCGAAATCGTCAGGCAGGAATAACTTCCAGTTTTATACTTCTAAGTTAAATGAAATTGCCACGCGCCATGTGCAACTCGAAAGTGGGTTAAAACAGGCGATTCAGCGCAACGAGTTGAGCTTAGTTTATCAGCCTAAGTTCTGTTTAAAAGATGGCTCGCTGACTGGGATAGAAGCGCTTTTACGTTGGCATCACACTGAACTTGGCCCCATTTCCCCCGTCGAGTTTATTCCGCTGGCGGAAGAAACCGGCATCATCACTCAAATTGGCCATTGGGTAATCAATCATGCTTGCCAGCAATTAGCCGAATGGAACAGCTTAGGATTCAATGGTATCACTGTCGCCGTTAACCTATCGGCGCGCCAGCTTAAGGCTGATATTATCTCCACCATAGAAGTGGCCTTGGCAGTTTCTGGTCTACCAGCACAATCCCTTGAGCTTGAACTGACAGAGTCGATGATCATGGGCAATCCGCAGGAGTCAGTCAGCATTTTATCTAAACTCAAAGCCCTAGGCTTGACCATAGCGGTGGATGATTTTGGGACAGGTTATTCGAGCCTAAGTTATCTCAAACGCTTCCCGATAGACACGCTGAAAATCGATCGAGAGTTCGTCAGAGATATTACCAATGATCCCGACGATGCGGCCATCACCAGCGCCATTATCGCCCTCGCCCACAGTTTAGACCTCAACGTTGTCGCCGAAGGCGTAGAAACCCAAGAACAGCTCAACTTCTTGGCGATGCAGGGTTGCGATCAAGTACAAGGTTTCTTACTCAGTAAACCCTTAAGTGGCGCGGATTTTTTAACTTTACTCAAGAATCAATCTAAGCCACAGCCGATTTGATTTGATTTGGTTTGATTTGATTTGCTTTGAGGCGAAGTCTACAAATGTCATCGTCAAAATCAGCCAATAAAAAAGGCTCCTAGGAGCCTTTAATCATCACCACAACATCCTTACTTTGCTAAACGTTCAACACGCTTAACCCAGCCTTCAGGACCTTGAATGTGGCCCTTTTGGATTTCGGTATACAGTTTGTAGATGCGCTGAACATGCTCGCCCACTTCACCATTACCGACAGTGACTATGTGGCCATCTTCAAAAATGTAGGAACCTACAGCTGAAACCACGGCCGCTGTACCAAAACCACCCGCCTCGATAATTTCACCAGATTCGATATCGGCGATAAATTGATCAAGCATGACAGTCTCTTGGCGCACTTCACAACCAAGCATCTCACCCAATTCCATGATGGATTGCGAGGTGATCGACTTAAGAATGGTATCGGTGAAGGTCGGAATGATCACAGTGCCATCTTTTAAGATATGGAAATGGTTCATCGCACCCGCTTCTTCAATCTGTTGATTGGTCGAGTCGAGATATAACACTTGCGATGCACCAAAGGCTGCCGCGGCTTTACCCGCACGCAACGACGCCGCATAGTTACCCGCCGCTTTTGAGGCGCCAGTGCCGCCCGATACCGCGCGATGGAAAGTTTTGCTAATGAGTAAGCGTATGCCTTTGTTCACGCCCGCTGCGTAATAAGCACCACTTGGGCTTAAGACCACACAGAAGGTATAACGCGTGCTTGGGCTAACAGAGAGTCGGTCTTCGGTCGCAAAAATAAAGGGGCGAATATACAGACACGCACCTTCTTGCATCGGGAACCACAGGCGATCGACATCGATCAACGCATTGATCGCATCCATCTGCACTTGTTCATCGATATTAGGAATACAGACGATATCGGCGGAGCGATTCATCCGCTCGGCATTCTTATTAATGCGGAAAGTATAAATCTCGCCATCTTCGTGCATAAAGGCTTTCGCGCCTTCAAAGATCGACTGGCCATAATGCAACGCCATTGCACCCGGTGCCATTTCAAATGGACCATAGGGAACGATGCGTGGATCGCACCATTGTCCGTCATGATAATCCATCAAAAACATATGATCGGTTCTGAGGCTACCAAAGCCCACATTCCCCTCGGGCTTGAATTGCTCAGTACGGCGCTCGGACGCAGGTTTTAAATTGTAAGTTATTTCCATCGCATACCACCTTGATTACTGAACAAGCAGACTAGGGAGCGACAGGAATAAAGTCAAGAGGGGCGCGCATATAATGCCAATGGCAAGTATTTTTGCCACAATAGGGTCGAACTCCCAATGAGACGACCCTATGTCTGACTATAAAATGATCCCCTGCGAACACTACGATTACCTCGAACTTGCCTGCCTGCGCGGTTATCAGCTCAAGATTGAGTTGATTGATGGCACCCAGTGCCAAGGCCAAGCCATCACCACGCAGACCAGAGCCGACAAAACCGAGTGGCTTGTTATCCAGCAGCAAACTCAACACGTCCTTAGGCTCGACCATATCGTTGCCATCACGCCTGCCGATGCGAATGCTGAATTTGGCAAGGTGCTAATTGCCACTAAACAAGATTAACAGTGGCAACACATGGCAACTATAATTTTATCGGTTGAAATCGGTCACTGGATCGCCGCGATCACAGACACTTCAACCAAATATTCGGGCTCAGCAATAGCAGCCTGCACGCAAGCGCGAGCTGGTGCATGGCCTTTAGGCACCCAAGCATCCCATACGGCATTCATCGCATCGTAATCCCCCATGTCTTTCAGATAGATAGTCGCTGACAATATATGCTCACGTGAACTCCCCGACTGCGCTAACAAGGTATCGACTTCCTCCAGCATAGTGACGGTTTGCTCAGTGATATCTTGATACTTATCCTTCGCCACTTGGCCACACAGATACACAGTACCTTGGTGAATGACTATGCTGCTCATGCGGGTGCCAACGTCTAAACGGGTAATGCTCATATTGATCATCTCTTAAATCAGTACATTGAAATAAAGGGTTTCACTCAAACCGAATAGGCCATTTTAACGATAAACAGGCTTTATGTCTGCGCCGCTAACTTAGGCCAAGGCGAGTAGAAACGTGCCATCAAGGCAAATAAACCGAGACCACAGCTCACCACGGCCAACCACACTAACGGCGTCGCCACAGCTAAATTCACTAATTGGAATCCTACCAAGGCCGAACACGCCGCGATTAACGCGAAAGGCAACTGAGTCACCACATGGTCATGGGGAGCGCAACCTGAACTGGTCGCACTGAGCACGCTGGTATCTGAGATGGGCGAGCAGTGATCGCCAAAAACTGACCCCGCCATCACAGCGCTCAATACAGGCAATAACAGATGAGGATCTAAATTATGGGCAATCTCAGCGCCAATCGGGATCATAATCGCAAATGTTCCCCAGCTTGAACCCGTCGCAAAAGCCATAATCGCGCAGAGTAAAAACATGCCCGCCACCAGCAAGTGCGGAGAAAGATAAGACTTAGCCCAAGCAGCTAACAATTTCGCCACGCCAAGATCTTGGATCACAGCGCCAATCATCCAAGTACAGAGCAAAATCGCAATGGCGAAAGCGATCATACGCACACCGTGGCTCAAATCCCCCACTAACGCCGTTAAACGTCGCCCAGACAAGCTCAACATAATCAGAGTGACCAAGGTCGCCAATAAACAAGCATCGCGCATAGAGGCGCCAATATCAGCCTTAGCCAGCCAGAGAGACACATTCCAAGACGAGACCTGCTGAGCCCCCGACCACAAAGTTAATCCCACCGAAGCCAATAACAGCGTCAGCATAGGAATAGCGAGCAGCCAAGGATTTCCCCTAGCCTCGACCGCATTTGAGGATTTGGCCTCTATAGGGGCAACAAAAGAGCGAAACCCCACACCATACCAAGCGACAAGCACGGATAAACCTAAAGTCACTATGGCGTAAAAATTAAATAAAGCCACATCGATAAAGGCTTCCAGCGGTGACACGGGCAAAAAGCTGATCCCCGCAATCAGAGCCATCACATAGGGGCCCCAGCTAGAGAAAGGCAATAGCGCACACAGAGGTGAAGCGTTGGAATCGACCAAATAGGCGAGCTGCTCATGGCGAATACCATAACGTTGGCTCAATGGCTGACAAACATGGCCGACGGCAAGGCAACTGAAAATTCCATCGATAAACACTAACCAACCAAGGAAAACGACGCCCAGACGCGCCTGACGTTCAGTGCGGATACGGCTATAAAGCCAATCACCAAACTGACCCACGGCGCCGCCACGTGCTAATAACTGCGTCATGCAGCCTAGCAGCAACATGGCCAATAGCACATTGAGGTGCCAAGCTTGCCAAGCACCTTGGGCATAGAATTGTTTAACGCCGATATCAAGCAAATACCGCCCAGTTTGCAGCGGATCAAATTGGGCGATCAATAGCGCGCCAGAGACGATGCCGACGCCTAACGCCACAAGTGTACGACGTAAAAACAGGGCTAAGGTTAAGGTCAACAGTAGCGGGAGTATGGCGAGCAGACTAGGCGACATGGACCATTCCGATAAAAAATAAAACCAAGAATACTAACGAGTTAATAACAAATGCAAAAAAACTTAATTTAGAACCCAGTAATAGGGTGTTTTTTGACCAAACGACAAGAATCGCTATTCCTTAAGTTCTAGGCACTGCTAGAATCACAGTCCCATCCAGAAACCATAGGACTCTCCAGATGAGCCTTGAATTACTGTCCAAACTGGAAACCAAAATCCAGGCTGCACTCGAAACTATCGAGCTTCTAAAAATGGAGCTTGAAGAAGAGAAGCAAAAAGCGTCTACGCTGAGTGAGCACAATCAACAATTGAATGCGCAAAACCAGCAACTACAAGAAGAACTCACTTCTTGGAACGAAAAAGTGACTGGCCTTGTTGGCTTGTTAAACAGCGAAATCTAAACAGCCTTTGTTTGATGATGCTGCGCTTCGATCAGTTCGTTCAATTCTAAAATAGCCTGCTTCACTTTTGGCAGGCTTTTTCTTGGCAGCAAAAACCGTCCCTTCTCAAATTCCAATCGTCCTAAGTCTTTAACCCAAATAACACCAGTGAGAAAAATACGCGCATGCTTAACGATAAGCTTAGGTGCGTAGACAGGAAAAACTCTCATATGACCACCTACAAGCATTCTTGTTGTTATTGATTACAGTTGTTTGACAGAAGCTTTACCACTTGAGTTTCATCGTTAGCGTGCTTTTTTTCATAATTTATTGCCAAAAACAGTTAATCATCTGATTTAGTTAACTTATCAATTTGCCACGCTGTAACCCAAATAAACAAAACGCCATAATAATGTCACTTGCCATTTTTTTGACGCTCTGCTAAATTAACAGCGTTACTCAGGGTAAAAATGAGTCCTCTGGCTCAAGTCCGTACTTTCTTTTACAAGAAGTACGGTTTTTTTTGCCTATTTTTTGCCTCGCTTTTATTCAATAAGTTCAAGCGACTAACCTCAAAATCGCCTAGTCTGCGCCGTACCGCAATAAAAAAGGAGCCCTCAGGCTCCTTTCAAACTCAGTATATTCAGCATTATTACAAACCCGCATGACAGTGATGTGATAACGCCATAAAACTATTTTTTGGTTAAGTAGAAAGCGATATCTAACAGTTCGTCGTAGGATTTAATCGCGCCAGTCTCAACACGATACTTACCGTTAACGACGAGAGCAGGTACGCCAGTCAGCTTAGCGTTTTCAGTATCACGCTTCATTTTCGCCATTTGCGCCTTCACCATGAAAGACTCTGCGGCCGCATCGAAGGTTTTACCATCGACACCGTTAGCCACGAAAAGAGCGCGAATATCGGCAAGGCTAGTGAAGTGTTCTTTTTTCTCATGAATGGCAGAGAATAACGCCGCATCCATTTTATCATCGACGTTTAACTGATGCGCAACTGCGAATGCGCGTGACATTTCAACGCCCATTTCTTTACCAATAAAATCAACGTGTGCTTGGTTAAACGCTACGCCTTCAGGCTTTTCTGCGAGAATTTTTGGCACTACCGTTTTAGAGAAATTAAAGCAGTGTGGGCAATAGAAAGAGAAAAACTCGGTGATCTCTGGCTTAGCGGTTGCTGGGCCATCGTTAATCACTGTGTAATGCACACCTTCTTGGTATTCCACAGCCGATACAGCCAGTGGCGCCAGTAATAAAGCCGCGGCCATAAGTAATACTTTTTTCATGAACATTCCTTAAATCATTTTTGATAAATTGGCTGGAGACTAACATATTCCATTTTTTGAGTGTAACTCAAGCTTAAGAGTTCAATCTAATGTCACAAGATACGTCTGTGACATCATATTTTGCTCAATACTAATAAGGCACTAGGCTCAGTGGTGGCTCGCCAAGGGCAAAAAGTTGCTCCTTAAATGCCAAGATCTGCTGTTCCCAATACTTTTCATCCCCAAACCAAGGGAAGTTCATCGGGAAAGCAGGATCGTCCCAGCGACGACCAATCCACGCGTTGTAGTGCACCATACGCAGCGCCCGCAGCGGTTCAATCAAGGCTAACTGCCTTGTATCAAACTCACAAAACTCTTCATAGGCTTCGAGTAATATCTCAAGCTGCATCAACTGCTGCGCTCTATCACCCGTTAGCATCATCCATAAATCTTGAATCGCCGGCCCCATGCGAGCATCGTCTAAATCAACGAATCCGGGACCATCTGGCGTCCACAAAATATTGCCTGGGTGTAAATCGCCATGCAAACGAATGGCCGCAAAATCTTGGCGATCCCAAATCGCATTCGCCTTAGCCAACACTTGCTCAACGACGGTAAAAAACGGCAAGCGTAGGCTATTAGGCACTAGATTAGATTGCTTTAACCACGCAAGCGGCTCGGCACCTAAAATCTGCGGATTCAGCGGTTCACGTTCAGCAAATACAGTTTGCGCCGCGTACTGATGTATACGACCGATGAATCGGCCAACTAATTCCAGCTGTTCTAAATTATCGACTTCGAAGGCGCGGCCACCCAAGGAAGGAAACAGGGTAAATCGATAGCCTTGGTACTTGTGTAACGTATGACCTTCGATGATCACAGGCACGGCAATCGGGATATCTTCTGCCGCAAGTGCGAGCGCATAATCATGTTCCTCTTGGATCTGCGCGTCGCTCCAACGGTCGGGGCGATAGAATTTCACCACATAACGCAGTCCTTCATCGCTGCGGAATTGATAGACGCGGTTCTCGTAACTATTCAGCGCGAGCAGGCCCGTTTCCGGGTACACGCCCAGACTTTCGATCGCATCTAAGATCAAATCCGGCGTTAGGGCTTGAAAATGGAACTCAGCGCCGCTAGAACTCGTGGTTGGTGGCGTCATATTCTGACTCATATTCAGTTCACTCTTAGGTGAGGTTGCAGCAAAGTGGCTAAGTATTCCAGCACCTCAAAATCGGCTTCTCGTTCGGTCGAGAGCCAGCAAATGTTGCCGTAAAACTCATAATTGAGCCATAACTGGCTGCCTTCAAATTCTAATAACCATTGATGCCTGTCGGCGCCCCACTGACGCTCGCGCACAGTGCAATCGAGCGCCGCGGCTAAGGGTTCGGCAAAGTCGGCGAAACGATCAAAATCGATATCCGCACTGACCGCTAAACTTAAGGCGCTTCTATCTAAGCTAATGGTATCTAAGCTCATGGCTTTTAAATGCGTACTTGGTAATTTCATGCTTGTTATCCCATCAACTACTACATGACATGATCAAACCTTGGCCCCAGTCCGGTGGACGCTTGGCCAAGTCTTCATGCTCTGCGTGCTCGGCAAAGGGCTGAGTTAAGATTTTTTGCAGCAAATGCAGCGGCGCAAGATTACCCTCTTCCACTGCGATTATCGCCTCTTGGGCTAAATAGTTACGCAAAATATATTTGGGATTCACACTATTGCGCTCAGTTTGCCACGCTGGGATATCCGCTACTGCGCCCAATCGTTGTTGGTAGGCTTGATACCAAGTATCAAACTGGCTGACATCGATAAAGTCATCCCGCAGTGCACTGTGTTTGCTGGTCGGATCTAACTTGCCTAATTGACGCCAAGTCTGAGTGTAATCAAGCTGATTTTTCTCCATCAGCACAGTGAATCTACCTATGAGGTCGAGATCCTGTTTGTCCTGCTCTACCGACGAGACATCAACTACTGAAAGACCTAGTTTTGCCCGCATCAAGCGCAAATAAGGCTGCACTAGCGCCTCTTGGTATTGATTAAGAATGGCAATTAAGTCATCGGATGGGATCACGGGCGTGAGCGCTTGCGCTAAGCGTTGCAAGTTCCACAAACCGACCCCCGGCTGCTGACCAAAGGCATAGCGACCTTCGGGATCCGAATGATTGCAGATAAAATCTTCTTGAAATGTATCGAGGAACGCAAAGGGACCGAAGTCAAAACTGTCACCCAGAATCGACATATTGTCTGTGTTCATCACTCCATGGGCAAAACCGACCGCCTGCCAGTGGGCAATCATCTTAGCGGTATCTTGCACTACCTGTAAAAACCACGCTTTATAGCCTGCGGCATCACAACTCAAATGGGGATAGTGCTGAGTAATAGTGAAGTTGAGTAATTGAATCAGCTTATCGGCACGGCCGCGCTCACTGTGGCAGAAAAACTCGAAATGACCGAAACGAATATGGCTACGGGCTAAACGCACGGTAATAGCTGCGGTTTCTTGGCTCTCACGCCATACGGGTAAGTCAGAGCCAATCACGGCCAAGGCACGGGTCGTCGGCACGTGCAAATGATGCAACGCCTCAGAGACTAAAAACTCACGCACGGCAGAGCGCATCACAGCTCGACCATCACCACGGCGCGAATAAGGCGTCGGACCGCCGCCTTTAAGGGCAACATCCCATGCGCCATTTGGGCCAATCGCTTCACCTAAAATGATCGAGCGTCCATCTCCTAAGCGCGGCGTGTAACCGCCAAATTGGTGGCCGCTATACACTTGAGCATAATAAGTTGCGCCATCGACGGCGGCATTGCCAGACAAGCCCAATAACAGCTCATCGGTGGGTTGGCTCAAGCCAATCAATTGCGCAGCGTCATCACTCCATGCCAGCCATTCAGGCTTAGTTATCCCTTGCGGGTACACCTGCGAGTAAAACTCAGGTAACTGTGTAAAAAAATCCTGTTTAAACTTCATCTTATCCACCTATTGGCTCATGGTCTTGCAAACCAGCACCGACTTATCGTCGAACTCACATAGGTGCCCACATTGATACACACCAAGGCCAAAGCCACTCACACCAGAGCTGCTTAGACGCTGCATGCCGTGGGCCTTGCTCTGGCATTGCGCTAAGGTGTCGTAGTAGCCATTAATATCCTCAGCCTGCAAAGGCGTCACCGGAATGGCACTCACATCGGGATAATAAAATAGGGTCCATTCTGGGGTTTTAGTACAGCCACTGAGTAGCAATAATCCAAGCCCGAATAAGACATTCTGTAAGGCATAGCTTAGTTTCATTTTTCCCCTATCAAGCCCATAAAAAAAGCGAACCTTAGTTCGCCTTTTGCGCATTCAGTTAGCAGGGATTCTACACTGCTTAGACGAGGGAAATAACCGCTTTTCGTTTAAGGGTTTACCCGCTAAGCACTCCCAACCAAAGTGTTAAGCCGTAGTTGCTTTAGCCTGTGCTTTCTCAATCCGATTGATACGACCCTCAAAGCCAGTGACAGTGCCATCGCTCAGCCCAAGCTCTAATGCTTTACGACAAATGACAATGGCGGCATCGAAGGCTTGGGTATCATTTAGCAAGGTGGCTAAATGCAAGAAACCGGAAGACTTAAGCTCAGTATCTTTGCCTTGCTCGGCGCTAGCCGCTTGGAACAGTGCGACATATTCTTCAGCTAACTGAGCGCCATAGTTGAGATAATCCGCCGATTTACGCTGCTTGTAGCACTCTGCGACCATATTTTGCAGCGCGGTATAGCGAGCACTGGCTGACGTTGCCCCTTGATGTTCTTCAAAGGCCCGAACTAAGGTTACATTCGCCCAAGCCCCTGGCGCACCGACCTCTGAACGCGTGCTCGATGCTGGCTCTGCTTCAGTCTTAACGTCAGCTTGTTCATCTGTTGGCGTGGTGCCTAAAATGATCACCGCCTCTTCATTATGAGCCGCAGGAATATCGACTTCGATGATATCTGTGTCTAGTTCCACCGAAATGTTCGCCGGCTCATTCGTCTCACGGGGCATCAATTCGGCTTCAACTTCGATGACAGGCTCAACTTCCACCACGCGAGAGTCCTCAGCCTGCTCAACTGGCTCAGGCTCTACTCGCTCGGGTTCAGCAGCGGAGGAAATAGGTGCCTCTTCGGAAGGAACAACAGATTTTACCGTGGTCGATTTAGGTTTCATCGCCTCTTGTTCTTCTTTCGCCAATCGCTGCGCACGAAGAAATAAAAACACCCCGACAGCAATTAGTATAAATACGACTATGATCTTCATTCTTGTTCACCTTTGATGGCCGCTTCTCGTCAGAAGCCGTGTCAATTGGTTTGCCAAAATCCATTAGGACAGTGTCCATGGCAACCGAGTCTAGCTAAAAATTGAGCAGAGATTAACCGCTATTAAAGTCCATTGTGTCGGTGCAAATCAAGTATTTATGCCTTTTTATACGATCTTGCGCTCAAATAGTTATAGTCAATTGCGCTAGACTGACGCAACCGTATTGCCTTATCACCCCAATCGCCCTGTTTACGACAAATATAAGGAACACCTGATGCAAAGTATTCTTATCGTGGCTCACGCCAGCCCCTACGGGACAGAAAAGCTATTTAACAGCCTACGCATCGCATTAGCACTGAAGGATCAGGATGAACAAGCCGTCGATCTTAAACTCTTTCTCATGTCTAATGCCGTGTTTGGCGCACTCAAAAATCAAACCACACCCGACTTAAGCTACAACCTACAACAGATGTTCGAGATCCTCTCAGCGCAGCAAGTGCCTATCCTGCTTTGTAAGACCTGTGCTCAAGCGCGAGGCGTCACGGCGGAAATGATTATCGAAGGCGCACACATAGGTACGCTGCAAGATTTAACTCGCTGGACACTAGCTGCCGACAAAGTGATGCATATCTAAGGTTTACTTTTAGGTGCGACATTGAGGATGACGGGATTGTTTAAAGCCCTATTTTGTGCGCACCTTCATAAATTGGCGCTTTCATTTTGTCAGCGTCAATTTCTCTGCCTATGATGGGATATCCGAGTGACAAGCTAAGGTATTCCAATGGGCACAGCCACACTGCTTACGGGCAAACTCCTGTACGAACACCAAACCATTGCCGCTATGGTAACGATTTATTGCAAGGCGAAACACCAAGGCCAAGACGCGACAGGCCTATGTGCAGATTGCATTGAGTTATTGGATTATGCCGCAACGCGCCTAGATCGCTGCCCCTACGGACAAAGCAAACCCACCTGTAATAAATGCCCTGTACATTGCTACAAACCAGCGCAGAAACAAATCGTCAAAGAGATCATGATCTTCTCCGGTCCTAGGATGCTGTTACCGCATCCCATTCGCGCAATCAAACACTTACTCGCGGAACGCATTCCCGTTCCCAGCGCTGTGCCCGAGGCGGCTTCAAATCGTCATCAGCGCATAGCAAGCCAGCAGAAAAACTAACGGCGATACTTTTACCGAGCCGATTTCCCTGATATAACAGGGCTCGAGGTATCGCATATGAACGATTTTAATACTTTTTTCGCTCAAGCTTACTGGTGGTTGTCGTTATTCGGAGGCGTACATTGCCTCGCGTTAGCTATTTATATTCGCTACTTTTATCACCCAGACGGTAACCAAAAACTCCTCGCCGCTTTCTTAAGTCTCATCGCCCTGTACTTCCTAACGGGTTTATTGAACCGCGATAACAGTCCAATTCCGATCCATATTCTATTCAACCTGATTAACCCTATCTATTTTTTGCTTATGCCTTTGCTCTATCTCTACTGCAAACGCAGCTTAGTACCAACCCATAAACCACTAGGGTTTTCAAAACATTACTGGCCGTCGGCATTCACCTTAGTTTTCGCCATTTTAGATATTGCCCTAAGATTAAGCGCGCATCCCAACGGGGAGTGGCAACCTTTAACCCAAATGCTGAAGGAAATTAGCATTAGCCAATGGGGCGCCATACTGCCCGCACTGCTATCAATACAAACCTGTTGTTACTTTATCGCGCTGTGGGTGCTGTTTCGTCGGCATAAACGCAATCAAAGCGATGCCACACTAACCCAAGAGGCGCTCGGTACCATTCGGTTTCGGTGGCTGATAGGTTTGACTTTAGCCATGTTGTTGAACTGGTTGATCCGCGTGTTTGTGGTGATTTTGCCCTTCTATCTTGGTGATCACTTATCGTTGCTATCCCATGCATTGCCAAGACTCACCTTACTGCTGAGCATGTATATGTTGGCCGTATACGGCCTGAAACAAATCACCCGCTCTGCCTACCTAAAAGGTCGCCTGGCTAAACCCCAATCACAGCAACGCCCGATCGCGATTGAAAATGTGCTCACCCCTGAGGAGTATGAATTCTTACATCAAATTCAACAGGACGACGCAGAAAAACCCCAAGCTTCTTCACCACCTAAGAACTAATTGGCGAAACCACACTCCAATAATCACCATCAATATCACTCCAACCATTGAGCCGAACACTGAACCTAAGCTGACACAGGAGTCACTTTGGGCTGTCATTTGTGTCGATAAAGGCTAGTCTGGAGCAACTGAAGACTTGAAGAGGCGTTACCATGAAATCATTTTTAACTGCCATTGCGGCATCAACATGCCTTATCGTGAGCCTATTTGCGGCGCCCACTGCACATGCGGATGAAAGCTATGATCAGGCGGTAGTCAATTTCCAAAAAGCGAAAGAAACCAGTAAGTTTTTCGACACAGCCTATGGCTATGCGTTATTCCCGACTGTGGGTAAAGGCGGCATAGGCATTGGCGCAGCCTATGGCAAGGGCCGAGTCTATCAAGGCGGTGTTTATATGGGTGATTCGAGCCTGACTCAATTATCCATCGGTTTTCAATTAGGTGGACAAGCCTACAGCGAGATCATCTTCTTTAAAGATGCTAAAGCCTATGAAGCCTTCACAAGCGGCAGTTTCGAGTTTGATGCCCAAGCCTCGGCGGTTGCCATCAACATGGGTGCAAGTGCTCAAGCGGGAACCACGGGCAACTCCGCAGGCGCAGGCCAATCGGGTGGTAATAGCTCAGCAAGCGGCTCTTACATTAACGGTATGGCGGTATTTACCGCAGCAAAAGGCGGCTTGATGTTTGAAGCAGCACTTGCGGGTCAAGCCTTTAGCTTCGAACCTAAAGCTAACTAATGCGAGTCATTAAACGGTTAAATCAAACGGCGAGCCTCAGTGCTCGCCGTTTTGTTAGATATGCTCTAACCTATGGTTCAAAAGTGCGCGCGACACTACTCATGCCCCCAAGGTTTTGGCGGTAATGCGACGGGTTGAGTGAGATCAAAATCGACTTTGAAATCGCGGTTTTCGCGCGTAAGTTGATAGCTAAACGTTGTTGGCGTAATTTCCATGTGCCACACATTCGTGATCGACTGGGTTAGCCCATTCTTAACGAAGTTATCGATAGATTCCCGATCAATGGGGAACGATTGTTTCAACACTGTCCCATCATTCATGGTATCGCCGCCATACATAGTTACAGCATCTTCACTGCCATCTTGATGGCGATGGTCGTGTTTCAACTTAAGTCTTTGCTGCGTTTTAGTCAGCACCCAAGTACGTGAATGGTCATCACCGACATGGAACGGGATCTTAAGCTCAGTGTCGCTACATTCACGCACGTGCATAATTAAAGACTTACCGCTAAAGGCCGAGTCCGCAGTGTCACCTGAAACCACTTTCCCCGCAAAAGCTTGGCCACAATGGGCGGCAATTTGCGCAAAGAAAGTATGCTGCGTTTCAGTGTATAAGGGCTCAGCTTGAGCCGCTATGGATGATAAAGCAATCGAGGACAAACTGGTGAGCACAAGGCTCTGTAGGGCAATTTTAGATTTCATCTTGTTCTCCATTTTTAGATGAAAAACACCCTAACACTAGGAAATAAATTCAAACTGAATTTCACCTAGTGTTAGTGATGATAAGCCAAGTGATTACCAGCCGATGTAGGTACGTGAACGGTTACCGAGACGCTTCTTGATAAAGCGAGCCGTAATAATACTTCCCACCATCAGGAAGATAAAAATCCCCGCAGAGAAGAGCACGCTAGTGACCCAAGATCCCGGCGGTAAACGGTAACGCATTAAGGTCGCAGTAGCGTTAAACATCATGTCGAACAGCGGATGAATAAAGAAAATTGCAAAACTCATCTCAGCCACTTCCACTAACCAAGGCAATCGACTGCGCCCCGACAACCATTCGCAAAAGTTCAGCACTAACACACATAAACAGAGTTTTTGAATAAACTGCCAATCGATACCGTTATATTCAAACGGTGCCTTATGGTAATTACCAATATGCTGCACTATGTAAGTTTGCTCGACTAAGCTCACCACTAAAAAAATCATCGCGAGGGCAGTAAAGATAGACCCAAAGCGCGTCACAATATGTTCATCTTGTGAATATAAAATACCAATCAAATAGAAAGGCATAAAATACACCACTGAGTGGATGAAATTGACGTTACCTATGGGCCTATGCAGCAGAATAGCCACCACACAACTCAGTACAAATAGCGTCCAGCGCATCTGCTGTGAGCAACGGATAAACCATAAAAATATCGGCGAGAATAAAAATACCGCCATAATGAATGGAATATACCAATGCGGATACAGGATATAACCGTTACGTACCGTATAAAAAATACTCAGCAAGAGTTTATCGAGCGACTGGTGCTCCATAAAAATCCAGCGCAAACACAAACAGAATAAACCGATCAAAGAGACGACTAAAAAAGGATAAAGTACGTTCTGTACTTTGTTCTTCATGAACTTGCTGTAGTCGAAATCCTTATAAAAAATACGATGGAAAAAGTACCCTGAGATAAACACGAACAAAGCCGTGCCACCGCGTAATAGGTTTTCCAACAGCAGCGGGAAACCTTCTCCAGAGTTGTAAATACTGTGGCCAAGCACGATAAAGATAATCGCAATGCCACGCATGTAGGTAAATTCGAGCTGATTTTTTCTCATTATTAATTCATCGCACAGTAGAGGGTTCTTCCATCAACAACACTCGCAGAAACCCTAATAGTTCCATGGACTTCTGCTTCATTGAATACCAGATACTGACCCTCACGCTGAAAGGGGAATGCCAAAGGTAACAGAGTTGCAGCCTCAATGCCCTCACAATAATTTTGTACAGGAACATCGAGTAATGGACTGCCACTCACTGACAAGTTACTAAATTGCGCGCTCATCCCTAGATAGGCTTGCGTCATTTCATCTTGGTACGGCACAACATAAAAACCAGAACGCACATCACCCACATCAATAAAACTACTGCTATCGCTCACGCTCGGCATCACCAATAACGGTACTCTAACGTCTTGCGCATTCAATAATAGCTGCGACAATTTCGCTTGAGTGGCAGGATAATACGCTAGCATTTGCTGTAACGGCTTCTTCTGTTTATTGTCTTTTCTTTCCACCGGCGGCACTGGTTTCACGCGATTTAACAGTAAATCTAGCGGTAACATGCCCGACATAACAGACTCTTTCCACACGTAAGCGTCTTGAGTGCTATCCAGCAATATGCCCGCCAGAGCACCGATATTTTCCGCCTCCGCAGTCCAACCACCCAACATCTTTCTCTGCTGGTAATAGTCGTGCACATATTGGGTCAATATTTGCTGATAACCGAGTAAGGTTTGATTTTGGCTCAAGATACGTGCGCCAGCTGCCAATTCAACATACTTAGCGCTGCCCTCGACGAGATCGTTGATGTAACCGACTCTATCCTCGTTCGGCGCAATTTGACGCCATTGCTGCAACCAATAGGCCGCATGGCTCAAGTGTAATGACTGCTGTTCGGGCTGTGCCAGCGCCGCCATTAAGGCATCAAATAACTGTAAACGGTAATAGCGGGCATCGAGGCTGAGCGGGAACACTTCGCCCTCGTAACGCCTCCCCTCTTCTAACACGCGCCATTCGGATTGTGCATAAAAGTGGAAAGCTTCATGCAGACCATTACTGGCCCAGATTAAAAAGGCTAAATCCGTGGGCTTAGTGTCAGCGCTAAATTGGATGTTTGGCGATTCGAGTTGGATTAACACCCCAGGTTGACCTTGATATTGCGGGAAGCCGAAATTAATCGACAAGCCAGACTGTAGGTTAACCGACTCTAAGACGCTGTTATCTTGGATGATTTCACCGCCAGGCTGACGTAGCCAAACGTTGCCGCCATAACTAAAGAGGTGCACTTTATCTTCGAGGCGAAAACCCGGCCACAGAGCTTCGCTCTGGCGACTATTCTGCGCCATAAAATCGAGGTAAAGACGGGCGAGTTGTTCCGGAGAGGCTTCATCGGCAAACGCGGGGGTAGCGGCAGAGACACCTAAAAGCCATAGGATCACTACCATAATATTTTTCATTTATCTGCCTAAACAAACACAAGAGGTTTACAAAACAGCGCTAGCATATAGCGCAATCAAGCAATAGTGAAACGTTTGCAAAAAAATATTTTTACCCCAGAAAATCTAAGTAAAAACCAAATCAACGACTCCTAATAAAATCATATTTTTAGCGCAATTTAGCATCACTTAGGTCTTGTCGCGCCCATTAGGCTTAAGCCTTAGGTTCCGTAGGTTTATCGCCAAACCAGAGCGCCAGTTTATCCGCCGCGAGGGATTTCACTTCGTCATCAATATATAAGGTCACCATAGTCAAAGCGGCGGCAAGCGCCCCTAAGTCATCGGTAAAGCCCACTAAAGGCGTAAGATCGGGGATCGCATCTAAGGGAGAAATAAAATACGCCAAGGCACCGAAGATGACAGACTTGGCCCATTTAGGCGTATTCGGCTGCTGCGCCGCATAATAAAGCCACAGGGCACGCTCGATCACTTCCCTGCCCGCCTGACGGCTAAAGAGTTTAACCTTGTTCCAAAATCCGCTGTCGGTAAATTGCTCATCCGCCATTATATCGCTCCTGCAGCTTGAGATTGTTTGAGTATCAATCTATTCCTCCTCACAGTGTACGACGATAAGCCGCAGGGGTCAGGCCAAATTGTTGCTTAAAACGTAAGGAAAACTTTTCCGCCGATTGATAACCACAGGCTAAGGCCACTTGTAGTAATGGCTCGCCCGAGTTTTGCAGCATGGCCAAACCATGGCTCAGCCGGACTTCGACTAACAACTGCCTAAAACTGGTGTCTTCTAACGCCAATTTACGCCTAAGGCTGGCCGTGCTCATGTGTAACTTGTCGGCAATCTCCTCCTGCTGCCATGGCGCCGAAGGACTCACGCTCATCAAAGCCAAGGCCGCTTGAGTCACGCTGCGTTGCGTGTGGCCATACAACCAGTTCACACTGCGTTTATCAGGCAAACTGAGCAGTAACGCAGCCAGATAATGCAGCTGAACAGAATCAGCCAGAGACAAGCTCAAACTCTGTAATAACGCATTCCAAGCTAAGTCCACCGCGCGCGATACGTTTTGGACTGGCATAGGATCGCGCCAATCGGCCGTGCTCGATAAAATGCCTTGGGGTAAATCGTGGGGAAGCAATAACTGCACTGCCCGATAGCGCCCAAGAAAAGGCCGATTCACAAAGCTGATATGCGAACCCGCCGGAATTAACAGTAACTGACCTTGGCCCACCAAAACGGATTCATCTTGCCAGAGTAAAGACTTTTCCCCATGGATAACCCGAATAATCGACGGCTGGTGCACAGGTACTTGAGATAAAGATTGTGCCTGCTTCGAATCATATTCAAACAAACGGATCATGACACCAGCCTAATTATCAATGGATTATCGGTTATATACCGCAGTCAACTTGGCGCTACCTAAGGCTTGTGCTCTGAGCATAAAGCCTAATAATGCAGGGCTAGCGTCCTTTGGCAGATCTAATGCACTGGGCAATGCCCACACAGTGAATTCATACCTGTGTACGCCATGACCTTCGGGCGGACAAGCGCCACCAAAGTCAGTGGTGCCGAAGTCGTTCTTCAAAGCAATAGCGCCTTTGGGCAGTGCATCAGCATGCGAGCCCGCGCCTTGCGCCAATGATGTTTGCGCTACGGGTAAGTTATATACCGCCCAGTGCCACCAACCGCTGCCCGTTGGCGCATCAGGATCATAAGCCGTCACCGCAAACGCTTTCGTCCCCGCAGGTACTTCAGTCCAAGTCAGTTGCGGCGAAATGTTGTCACCTTGGCAACCGAAACCATTAAATACTAATTGCGATGTGAGTTTATTGCCCTCGCTCATATCTTTGCTCGTTAACGTCATAGCATGTGCCTGTCCAAATAAGCCCAATACTAAACTCGCCCCTAACCACCATTTATTCATGTCTATCTCCCATTGATGTTTCGACCTGACTAATCTACGTCAATCCCAAAGCTCACATCTGCCCTAAAACGGCAACCTTCTGCCCGAAATGCTCAAATATGAGAAAAAAACTGTCATTTTTGCAATTTTTTAGCATGAAGGTGATTTTGTAAAGAGAATTTATGCATAACAATGCAAGGGTGGTATGCGGTATAAATCGAGATACTTATTACCACAGCATGTTAATTAAGATTAGAAAAAAGCAATAAGAAAATTTATGCAAAAAATATTATTTAAATAACACTGACAATATTTACTTTCATAATTTAGATAAAGATACTTAAGTATGATTGACTCAATTTAATATTGATAAAACAAGTTAAATTTAAGTGCCAATTATTAAAAAGTAAGACATAGGTCATGATTTTATTTATAACTCGCATATAAACTTCACTACGTAATAAAACCTAACTGTTTTCTCTAAGTCATAATGGAGTCGTATATGAAGAGGAAATCTAAAATAATGGCGCATATCCGGCGCACGCGGCATATCATGATGCCTAGTCAACGTGACTATTTCGATCATTCCTTTATCTTCCTCCGCTAATCTCAGCGCAGGTTGTAGGCCAATAAACAGGTCTAAAGTGCTATTGCTCTAAATTTTGCAAACACTTAATGTACTGTCTTTTTTTTGGTTTATTATCTTGCGTCACTATCAAAGCATTCTTTTATCAGTGCAGTTTTACTGCGGCTAAGCTATTTGTACGCCAAATAAATATATTTTAGTTTTATTTATTTCGCGACATTGGCATAACCACATCTAATTTGCACACGGAATAGCTATATCTAATTTTCATGCCATTAATGTTTTTAATTAGGTATAGGCACACTTGTATCTATTTTTTAAAAAGTAAAAGGGAAATTAACTATGAAATCATTAAAAGTAGCCGCTAGCTTATCTGTTAGATCTTGTTTCGATATCGACAGAGAAGTCGTCAATGTACTAACCACAGATTTTTGTGATGTGGGCGCGGCTGTAGTCTCTGTTGATGATGTTAGAAATGGTATTGTTGAAAAGATTAAAAACACCGGATTGAAACTACCGATATTCGTTTCAGTTTGCTGTGAAGAAACTTTCCCGGACGATGTTTGCTCATCGATTACTGGGGTATTTGAACTCTGCGGCGATAACACTGACTTCTACGGAAAACAGGTTGAAACGGCAGTCAATAAATATGAACAAGCACTATTACCGCCTTTCTTCGGCACCTTGAAAAAGTACGTTGAAATGGGTAATTCCACCTTTGCTTGCCCGGGTCATCAGGGCGGACAATTCTTCCGTAAGCATCCTGTGGGCCGTCAATTCTTCGACTTTTTTGGCGAAACGATTTTCCGCGCCGACATGTGTAATGCCGACGTGAAATTAGGTGATTTACTGATCCATGAAGGCGCACCACTCGATGCACAAAAATACGCAGCCAAAGTCTTTAATGCCGATAAAACCTATTTTGTACTTAACGGGACTTCATCCTCAAATAAAGTGGCGACTAATGCGCTATTAGCTAAGGGCGATCTCGTTTTATTCGACCGCAATAACCACAAATCAAACCACCATGGCGCGTTAATTCAAGCAGGTGCCACGCCGATTTATTTAGAAACCGCGCGTAACCCCTTCGGATTTATTGGCGGTATCGATGCCCATTGCTTCCAAGAATCCTATTTAAGAGATCAAATTCGCGAAGTCGCCCCAGAAAGAGCCGATGAAAAACGCCCCTTCCGTTTAGCGATTATCCAACTCGGCACCTATGACGGCACTATCTATAATGCTCGTCAAGTCATTGACCGTATTGGCCATCTTTGTGACTATGTCTTATTCGACTCGGCTTGGGTCGGTTATGAACAGTTCATCCCTATGATGAATGACTGCTCGCCACTCTTGCTCGAACTGACCGCCGAAGATCCCGGTATTATCGTGACTCAGTCGGTGCATAAACAACAGGCGGGTTTCTCGCAAACATCGCAAATCCATAAAAAAGACAAGCATATCAAAGGACAAGATAGATATTGTAACCATAAACGCTTCAACAACGCTTTTATGATGCACGCCTCTACTAGCCCCTTCTATCCATTATTTGCGGCGCTAGATGTGAACGCGAAAATGCACGAAGGCGCGAGTGGTCGTTATCTGTGGCGTGAAGCGGTAAAAGCGGGTATTGAAGCACGTAAGCTACTGCTTAAAAAATGTAAATATATCAAACCATTTGTGCCCACTATGATAGATGGTCGCCTATGGCAAGATTATGAAACTGAACAAATGGCTGATGACTTACGTTTCTTCGAATTCGAACCCGGTCAGAAATGGCACTCCTTCGAAGGTTATGAAAAAGGCCAATACTTTGTTGACCCTTGTAAATTCCTATTAACGACACCCGGTATAGATGCAGAAACCGGTAAATATACCGAATTCGGTATTCCAGCCACTATTTTGGCTAACTTCTTACGGGAAAATAATATTATTCCTGAGAAGTGCGACTTGAATTCAATTTTATTTCTGATGACACCTGCAGAAGATATGGCCAAGATGCAACATCTAGTCTCGCAAATATCTCGTTTCGAGAAATTAGTCGATGAAGATGCGCCTTTATCTGAAGTATTACCTAACGTCTACAACGCGAATAAAGCACGTTATCAAGACTATACCATCCGCCAACTTTGCCAAGAAATGCACAATCTTTATGTCAGTCATGACGTAAAACAACTGCAGAAAGAAATGTTCCGTAAAGCGCATTTCCCAACCAAAGTGATGGACCCACAGGAAGCAAATCTAGAATTTATTCGTGGCAAAGTCGAACTCGTTCCGCTGTCGCAAATTGAGGGGAGAATTGCCGCAGAAGGCGCGCTTCCTTATCCACCAGGTGTGCTGTGTATGGTACCGGGTGAAATTTGGGGCGGTTCGGTGCAACGTTATTTCCTCGCTCTCGAAGAAGGTATCAATCTATTACCTGGATTCTCGCCAGAACTGCAAGGTGTTTATCTTGAAAATACCGCAGACGGCAAAATTCAAGCTATGGGATATGTATTAAATAAATAATGAAAACTGACTGCAGAGTTAATTAACCCCGCTCTGCAGTCAATTTCAAACCTCCTATAATAAGTCACCTAAATTAGGTTATTAATATGAGTAAATCAGCAAATAAAATTGGTGTAATCCAATTAACGATTATCACCATAGTCAACATGATGGGCTCAGGCATTATTATGCTGCCAACCCAACTCGCTCAAGTCGGTACCATTTCAATTTTATCTTGGCTAGTCACAGCGGCGGGTTCTACAGCCCTCGCGTTTGCTTTTGCCAAGTGCGGTATGTTCAGTAAGAAATCCGGCGGTATGGGAGGATATGCTGAATATGCTTTCGGCCGCTCAGGCAACTTTATGGCCAACTATACCTATGCCGTCTCGCTGCTCATCGCCAACGTCGCGATTGCTATCTCGGCTGTGGGTTATGCCGCCGTATTGCTCGAAGTCAACTTAAGCCCTATGGCAATTTGTCTTGCGACCATTGGCGTACTTTGGCTAGCAACCGTTGCCAACTTTGGCGGTGCTCGCATCACGGGCCGTGTGAGTAGCGTGACAGTATGGGGGATCATTCTGCCCGTGATTGGCGTGTCGTTAATTGGTTGGTTCTGGTTCGACATCGACCTCTACAAAGGCGCATGGAACCCGCATGATATGCCATTCTTCAAAGCGTTAGGCGGTTCTATCGCGATGACTTTATGGGCGTTCCTCGGTCTAGAATCGGCCTGCGCCAACTCAGAAGCCGTCGATAATCCAGAGAAAAACGTCCCTATCGCTGTGATGGGCGGTACCTTAGGTGCGGCGGTGATTTATATCGTCTCTACTAACGTGATTGCAGGTATCGTACCAAACGCTGAACTTGCCATGTCGAATGCGCCCTTCGGTTTAGCCTTCGCGCAAATGTTTAATCCTGTGGTCGGTAAAATCGTGATGGCCTGTGCCATTATCTCTTGTACTGGCTCACTTTTAGGTTGGCAGTTCACTATTGCCCAAGTGTTTAAAGCCTCTGCCGATGAAGGATTCTTCCCTAAAATCTTCTCTAAAGTCAGCAAAGCCGATGCGCCAATTTGGGGCATGACAATTATTGTTTCTATCCAAACCGTCCTTTCATTAATGACTATTAGTCCATCGCTAAGTAAGCAATTCGAAGCCTTAGTGAACCTCGCCGTTGTCACCAACATTGTGCCTTATATCTTATCTATGGCCGCGCTTGGCATAATGCAAAGACAGCAAAAAGTGCCTATCAATAAAGCCCGCGTTGCCAACGTGATCGCCGTAATCGGTGCGTTATATAGCTTCTATGCCCTGTATAGCTCAGGCGAAACCGCAGTAATGCTCGGCGCCATTGCCACCTTCTTCGGTTGGACTATCTTCGGTGTGATTTCCAACAAAGCAACGGTTAACGATACACGTCCAGCCTAAATCCGGCTAACGCACTATCAAAACGATTAACAACAGCATCTAAAAGAACAGTTACTCAGGGATCATAGGCTAAGCCTATGATCCCCTGGAGAATACTTGCTCATTATCGGGGGATTTATGAATAAGACTTGTCTTGCTTTAGTGTTACCTATGCTATTAACAGCCACCAGCAGTCAGGCGGTTGAGCTTTATAAAGATCAAAAAAACACATTAGATTTAACCGGTTGGCTAGGGTTCGCGGCCCTGAATGACAGCCACGACACCTCGGTTATTGACGATTCTTCTCGCCTCAGATTTAGTTTCGAGCGCAGCGAAAGAAATGGCTGGACCGCCTTTGCTACCACGGAATGGGGGATCAATATGGTCTCCAGCGACGATGGTCTAGTGATGCAAGGAGGCAAACTCGCCGCCGAAAAGACCGATGATTTTCTCTATAACCGCTTAGGTTATGTCGGCATGTCCCACGATGTCTGGGGGAGTTTGAGCTTTGGTAAACAATGGGGCGCCTATTACGATGTCGCCGGCACCACAGATTTACCTAACGTTTTCGCAGGTTACAGCGTTGGCGCTTACACCTTTGGCGATGGCGGCCTCACAGGCACTGGCCGTGCCGACTCCGCCTTTATTTACCGCAATAGTGTCGGCCCAGTGCAAATTGCCCTGCAATATGCCGCCAAAACCAATGGCGATGTCAGCTTAAAAAATGATGACGGCAGCGAGATGAATAACTCTGAGCTGAGTTTCGACAGCAGTTACGGTGCCAGTATCATCTATTCAGCAACCGAAAAATTCAAGCTGCTCGCAGGCTTTAACCGCGGTGATTTTGAAGGCCATCTAGCTAATACTCAAGTCGACGAAACCAATGAAATTATTGGCATTGGTGCCATGTACGGTGACTACTATCACTATGCCGAAGGACGCGAAGCCAGCGGTCTCTATGTGGGTTTTAATGCTCATCAAAGCAAAAGCAATGAACTGGTCAACGGCGATCTCTACGACGCCACTGGTGCAGAGTTGATGACGGCCTATCAATTCGACAACGGTTTTGTGCCTATGGTTGTACTCAGTTATTTAGATTTAGACACAGATGTAGCTACGCCTATTCAAGGTCAATGGACTCGCCAATTTGCCATGCTGGGGCTGCATTATCGCTACAGTAACGACACTGTGATGTTTGCCGAGATGAAGCTAGATTTCAGTGATATGGATGATCCTGCACTCGAAGCACAGGAAGACAACAGCTTCGCAGTGGGGATCAACTACTTTTTTTAGGACTAAAGGAGATGTTAGCTAAGGTTTCTAAAGCGCTCATTCTACTTTGGCATTGCTTAGTCGCATGAAGCAGGACGATTTTGAGTAACAGTCTTCAGTGACAGTTCTAATCACATGTTGAGTTAAATCATGTTTAGCAGGATAGGCAGCTCGCGTCATCGCTCATATGCGTGAGCCTATTTGAGGCTGAGGTGCGGCGCACGTTTCGTCTACAAACGCTCGCCGTAACACTCATTGGATGGTACCGCAGGCTTACCATTATCTCTACGCCACTCCAAGTCAGTTTCTGGAGTGGTTTTTTTCAATGTCGAGCGGCTAGATCCAGATTTGCTTCGACCTTCAGCGTCACTTATTAATGCCGACGACTGTCGTTCAGCTCCCCCTTCGCTTTAAAGGCTAATCTGCAACATCATGATAAAGCAGCCAAGCCTCGCGTTAAGATCCCATGACCGACTTATGCTTATGCTTCGCCATTTATCGCCTGAATACAGCGCTGCACGACTTCTTCGAAAGAGCCATCTATGCTCACTTGGATAACGTCAGCTTCATCGGTGGCGGGCATTTCCAGCGTATCGAACTGACTCTTGAGTAGCTCAATCGGCATGAAGTGGGCTTTTCTGGCAAACATGCGCTCTTTGACTAATTCAAAATCACCATATAGATGAATAAACACCAGCTTACTGTTGTTCTGACGGATTAAGTCACGATACTGACGACGCAGCGCAGAGCAGACAATCACCCCCTGTTCACCTTTTTGTTCAATGCTATACACAGCATCGTTGATGCGCTCAAGCCAAGGAGAGCGATCGCTATCGTTAAGCGGTGAGCCAGATTTCATCTTGATAATATTGGCTCTAGGATGCAGGTCATCACCATCGATAAATTTCGTCTCTAACGCCTTTGCGACCGCTGCACCAATCGAAGATTTGCCACAACTAGAGACGCCCATGAACACATAGCTATTGCCTTTTTTTCTCTCAGTCACTTTGTTAACCTCATGCCAATTCTCGAATTTAGTCACTTCCCACTCTATCATATTACGGGTAACATGTTACCGGTAACCTACAAAAATGTGGACAACTTAACTAACAAGGAAAAGTCCTCTTATGTCTGATATGTCATTGATTCTGACAGCGCTGGGTTCAATCGCCCTGCTACTGTTCTTAGTGATGAAAGTGAGATTACATGCAGTGGTATCGCTGATACTTGTGTCGATCATTGCCGGTCTTTTCTCTGGCATGAACCCAGCCGATATCACCAATACTATTCAACAAGGTATGGGGGGAACACTGGGCTTTGTGGCGGTGGTGGTCGCTTTGGGGGCGATGTTTGGTCGCGTCATGGAAGAAACTGGCGCACTCGATCAGATAGCCCATACACTGCTGAATAAATTTGGTAACGACAAAGCCCACTGGGCGATGACCTTTACTGGCTTTATCTGTGCGCTCCCCCTCTTCTTCGACGTTGCTGTGGTGCTGCTGATTGGCATCGCCTTTGCCGTGGTTCGTAAAGGGGGCGGTAGCGTGGTTAAAATTGGTATTTCGTTGCTCGCGGGTATTGCCACCTGTCAGGCGTTTCTTATTCCTGCACCTGGGCCTATTTTGGTCGCTTCCCAGCTCAATGCCGACTTTGGCTACATGATAGTCTTCGGTCTGCTGGCATCGATTCCTGCGATGATTCTTGGCGGCCCTCTCTTTGCCAGTCTCATCTCGCAAAAAGTCCATGTTGAGCTACCAGCCCACGAACAGCAAGAGAAAGGCGAACGAGAAGGCGGACCTATCCCCTCATTCGCGTTATCAATCAGTATTGTGATTTTTCCACTGCTGCTTATCGGTTTGAAGACGGTGGTGTCGCGCTTTATTGATGAAAAATCCGATCTGCATAATTGGCTCGCCTTGATAGGTCACCCTTTCACCGCCATTCTGCTTGCCTGTTTAATCGCATTTTATGTGCTGGGCGTGAGACGTAACATTCCCAATGACCGCATCATGGAAATCTGTAGCAGTGCGCTCCAACCTGCGGGGGTCATTATTCTCGTCACCGGTGCTGGCGGAGTGTTCAAGCAAGTACTGATTGATTCGGGTGTCGGCGATGCGTTAGGGAATATGCTGGCAGGTTCGGGATTACCGATTGTGATACTGGCATTTATTTTGTCGGCTTCGGTGCGCGTGATCCAAGGGTCGGCAACCGTGGCCATGTTAACGGCTTGCGGCCTTATCATCCCGATACTTGAACCATTGAACTTAGATGGTGCTCAATTGGCGGCGATTACGATTGCCATTGGCGGTGGTTCGATTGTGCTCTCGCACGTTAATGACTCAGGCTTCTGGCTCGCCAACCGTTTTCTTGGATTGTCAGAAAAACAAACGCTGCAAACCTGGACGGTAATGGAAACCATTATTGGCACGACGGGCGGCATAGTTGCAGTCATCATCTCAGCGTTTCTCTAACGCAAGCCAGTGATCAAAAACATTAGGCATTAGGCATTAGCCGTTAAGCGAAAGATCGAGGGGAAGTCTACAATGTTTCCCCTAAATCAATACGATAGCCCAGATCGATAACCGATTCTGCTATCTCTTTGCCATTTAACCTATCTAATAGCTCAGTGGCAGCAATTCGACCGATCTCCTTTCTCGGGGTAATAATGCTCGCCAATTTTGGCGTCATGGATTGCCCTATATCATGGCCATGAAACCCTGCAACGCCTATTTGTTCTGGGATCTTGATGCCTTGTCTTTGGCACTCAAATATCACCCCCGCCGCTAAATCATCGTTGGTACAGAAAAAGCTATCCACATAGGGATATTTCGCTAAGGTTTGCTGCAATAACGACGCACCCAAGGAAAACGACGAGGCCTCATTGGTGGTCATCGCCAAAGGTGTGAGCTTGGCTTCCTGCATCGCTAACTCGTAGCCTCGCATCTTAAGCTGAGTGCGAATATCCATGCGCGCGCCTAAGTAAGCAATGTGGCGATAGCCTTGTGCAATCATGGCCTTAACCATTTCGTATGCGGCAGCTGTGTTATCGAACCCCACACACTGTTGAATTGAAGGCGACACACTATCCATCATTTCAATGACCGGAATGCCCGCCGTTTCAATCATTCGCACGGTACGCGGCGTGTGGTAACTTTCGGATAAAAGTAAGCCATCAATATTGTAAGAAAGCAGTGATGCCACCCGCTCTTCTTCTAATTCGGCCTGATATCCGTAGTGAGCCAGCATGGTTTGATAACCGCGTTTGCCAGTCACATTCTCGATACCGCGCAGCACTTCAGCAAACACTTGGTTGGTTAACGACGGCACTAACACGCCAATGGCGCGGCTGGTTGCTTGCGCCAAAATTTCCGGCGCGCGATTAGGAATATAACCTAAGGTTTCTAGTGCGATAGCTATCTTTTCTTGAGTGCTTTGCGCCACTCTTGTTGGATTTTTTAAATAGCGGCTCACCGTCATTTTGGTGATCCCAACTTGATCGGCAACGTCTTGAAGAGTGGGTCTACGCTTTTTATTCATAGTATCTAATGTTAGTTAACAAGCCGCGGATATGGGTGAGATGTATAGCTAAAATATCGAATATAAACAAATAGTAGACATAAGCATCAGACGAGATTTTATAATAGTTCGCCCTGCGATACCAGTTAGGACTCTTTTATCGCGGCGCCGCTCATTGTAAGCATTTATCGGTAAAGATGATGAGGGGCTAATAACAAAAAGCTCAAGTGCTATCCCGTATATACATTAACTTATTTCAGACTGAGCTAAGGCAAACATACTGGCAAAATTGTGGCGAAATCAAAAAGGATTGTAAAAAAGGAGAATAAAAAGAAAAGTATCGCGGGATGATCATGCTAGCTAGGCCGCTCCAAACTTATTTCAGGAGCGGCCTTTGCACATTATTTGTGATGGCTAAAAAAGTGATTACTTAGCCTGTTGGCGACCCTGAGCGGACTTACCAGCAGGTTTACCACCACTTTTTGATGGGTTTCCGACTTTAGCGCCGCCTTTAGCTTGAGAGCTGCCCGCCTTAAAACCAGACTGGCCGAAAGGCGCTTTCGCTCCAGGGCGGCTCGAATGGGCTCCGCTGGGTTTAGAGCCGGTTGGTTTAGCTCCTGCTGGCTTAGAACCCGCTGGCTTAGCGCCACTCGCTACGGGTTTTCCACCTTTTGCGGCCGGTTTTGATTCCGCACCAACTTGAGCTTGCGCGCCGCCTTTAGCCGTACCTTTAGATTTGCCATCGCCCTTGCGGTCATCAAACTGATTACCCGAGAAGCGAGTAAAGGCTTTTTGGCCTTGGTTGGCATCTTTCATCCACTTAGGTCCGCGCTCATTTCGACCTTCTGGCGGCACTAACTGATGCGGACTATTACCGATTAAGTCTTCACGCCCCATGGCGGTTAAGCCTTCACGGATTAATGGCCAACCCGCAGGATCGTGATAACGCAGCAATGCTTTGTGCAAGCGACGTTGGCGCCCTTTCTTCGGCACAGATACCACTTCGCTGGTGTGCTTAACGTTTTTCAGCGAGTTTAACTCGGTATGATAAATCGTGGTCGCATTCGCCATCGGTGACGGATAGAAGTTCTGCACTTGGTCGAGCTTGAACTTACGTTCCTTCAACCACAGCGCTAAGTTCACCATGTCTTCGTCGGTCGTGCCCGGATGCGCCGAAATAAAGTAAGGGATCAGGAACTGCTCTTTGCCCGCTTCCTTCGAAAACTTATCGAACAATTCTTTAAACTTATCGTAGGCGCCCATGCCGGGTTTCATCATCTTGCTGAGCGGACCTTCTTCGGTATGCTCAGGGGCGATTTTTAAGTAGCCGCCCACATGGTGTTGCACTAACTCTTTAACGTAAGCCGGATCTTCAATTGCCAAGTCGTAACGCACGCCAGAGGCGATCAATACTTTCTTGATGCCAGGTACAGCACGCGCCGCGCGGTACAGGTCGATAGTGTGTTTATGATCTGTGCCTAAGTGGCCGCAAATCGATGGGAACACACAAGAAAGACGGCGACAGGTTTTTTCGGCCTTTTCGCTAGTACAACCTAAACGATACATGTTGGCGGTTGGGCCGCCTAAATCGGAAATTACCCCAGTAAAGCCTGGCACTTTTTCCTGAATATCTTTGATTTCTTTAACAATCGATTCTTGTGAACGACTCTGAATGATTCGGCCTTCATGTTCGGTAATCGAACAGAAAGAACAACCACCAAAGCAGCCACGCATGATGTTGATAGACGTCTTAATCATGTCATAGGCAGGGATTTTTTCCTTGCCATAGATAGGATGAGGAATGCGCTGGTAAGGTAAATCGAATACGGCATCCATCTCATCGGTATTAAGCGGCCATGCGGGCGGATTCACCCAAACGGCGCGATCGCCATGGGGTTGGAATAACGCACGGGCACAACCTGGATTTTGCTCTTGGTGCAAAATCCGTGAAGCATGGGCATATAAATATTTGTCTTCAGAGACTTTTTCAAACGCTGGCAGCAGCACATAGGTTTTATCCCATGGCTTAGGTTTAGGCGGCTGAACGCTAATTGGCTTAGGGGCTTCGTTATCGAATATCTTCACATCCGACGGGCCAGACAAGTTAGCACAACCCACATCATCGGCGCCGTAAGGATTCGGCAGCGGCTCTATCTTATGCAGTTGGTCAATCTTGCGCGAGTCCATACCGCGCCATTCGGGCAGCGGCTCTTTACGGATAACCGCAGTGCCGCGCACATCGTGCAGCGAGCTAATCGGTTCGCCCGCAGCTAAGCGGCGTGCCACTTCAACTAAAGGACGCTCGGCGTTGCCGTACATCAGAATGTCGGCCTTGGCATCGAAAATCACACTGCGACGCACTTTGTCCGACCAATAATCGTAATGGGCGATGCGGCGTAAACTGGCTTCGATACCGCCAATGATCACGGGCACATCTTTAAAGGCTTCTTTACAGCGCTGGGTGTACACAGTCACAGCGCGATCTGGGCGCTTACCGCCAATATCGCCCGCGGTATAAGCATCGTCAGAACGTAAACGACGGTCAGCGGTGTAACGGTTGATCATTGAATCCATGTTGCCGGCGGTGACGCCAAAAAACAGGTTTGGACGACCCAATTGCATAAAGGCGTCTTTGCTCGACCAATCAGGTTGGGAAATAATGCCGACTCGGTAACCTTGGGCCTCTAACATACGGCCGATCACTGCCATGCCAAAGCTTGGGTGATCCACATAAGCGTCACCTGTGACTATGATAATGTCACAGCTATCCCAGCCAAGCTTATCCATCTCCTTGCGGGACATAGGTAAGAAAGGCGCAGTGCTATCGCCTGTAGCCCAATACTTGGGATGACTAAAGAGTGTGGATTCAACTTGCATCGATTATGACCCGAAAACGTAATGTCAAATAAAGGCGTCACTGAAAATAAGTTACACCAATTTAGGGACGCGGAGTATAGCAGGCAACGAGGGATAAGTGCGATTAAAAAAACATCAATCAAGGCGTTTTCGGGGTATTTGAGCCTGAAGCCTAATACCCCTAAATCCGCTATGGATATGGCTTAGGGCGGAATCAACCGCCCAATCCCAAGCGTCTAGAGACCCTTTCCTAATCCTTGGGCAAAATGTAGCAAATTCACCAATGCCAGACTGATGATCACTAGCCAAGTGAGCAATACGCCCCAGAAACGTCCAAAATGGTAACCGCCTTGGCCTTGGGTTAAACCGATAGCATGAAGCAGGCGCGCCACTATCCACACAGTTCCAAAGCAGTGGAGATAAAATACGGGTAAGCCACCGGCTTCGGCCACCAGCATGAGAATCAATACGATAGGCGCATTTTCGATCAGGTTTACATGGACGCGATTCGCTAAGGCAAGCGCATTGTTACCGCCATCCCCTAGGCCAATCTTGTGACTTTTTCTGACCTTCACCACGCGATAGGCTAAAGCGACAATTAATAGCCCAGTGAGGCTAGCGTAAAGACCCGTTACCATCAAAGACATATCTATTTTCCCTTATCAAAAAGCTGACTATAGCCCGAGCTGCAAAAATTCAGCAATTTATTTGTATTAAGGTTAAAAGCCGTTAACCTTTTATAGACAAGATAGGTTAATATGCGCGCGTTAATCCCTACAACTTTTTATACAGTGAAGACCCCGATTGGATAACGACGAGTTTATCGAAAAACGCAGATTTATCATCAAGCTAGGCAAGGCATTGCATAAGTTTGGCACACCCGCTTATCGCCTAGAAACCCACTTACAAACCGTTGCGCGTACCTTAGGTATCGAAGGCTACTTCCTTATCTCGCCAACTTCGATGACCTTCGTTTTACAACACGATACAGATCAAGAATATAACCATGCCGCTCGGGTGAAGCCCGGCGAACTCGATTTAGGTTCACTCGCCCGCACAGATGAATTAGTTGACGAATTAACCTCAGGTAAACGCACCTTGGCAGAAGCCTTAGAGCGCTTAGAAGAAATCGCCAACAAACCCAATCCCTATGGCCCAGTGTTAACCTGCTTTTCATTTGGGACTTCAGCCGCAGCCTTTGCCATGTTGATGGGCACAGGTTGGAACGATGTATTTTGGTCGGGGTTATTAGGCTTATTCGTTTATGGTTTGGTATACCGCGCCGAACGCTCAGCACGCATGGCCGAAGTGCTCGAACCCTTCGCCACCATTCTTTGTGCTATCGCCGCCTGCGGCATAGCGCGCATCGATCCCAACATTAATATCCCAGTGGTGATCCTCTCCTCGATCATTATTTTTATTCCCGGCTTAGCCTTAACCTTAGGTCTGGCCGAACTCGCTGCGCGGGATTTGATTTCCGGCACGGCGCGTATCATGGATGCGAGCATGCTGCTGTTTAAGCTGTACTTTGGCGCAGTGCTCGGCATGGCTATTGGTAAAGCCGTGTTTGGCGAAGCGATTCATATCGAGCCAGAGGGGTTACCGCGCTGGGCAATTTGGTCGGCGGTGCCGATTTTATCTATGGCGTTAGTGTTTATCTTCAAGGCACGGATGCAGGATTCACCTTGGGGCGTATTAGCAGGGATAGTGGCGTTTTTCTCGGCCATGCTCGGCGGGCATTATTTTGGTGATTCGGTGGGCATTTTCTTTGGCGCCTTGGCTGTCGGGATTTATTCCAACCTCTTCGCCCGCTGGATGAAAGCTCCCGCCTCCATCGCCCTGTTGCAAGGCATAGTGATCTTAGTGCCCGGCAGTAAAACCTATATCGGACTCAATGCCTTAATCTCAGGTGAGACCATGCTCAATCAATCCCATATTGGCTCGCAAATCTTTTTGATTTTTATGTCGCTGATCGCGGGATTGATTTTTGCCAACGTCGCCGTGCCACCAAGGCGAACATTGTAACAATTGTGAATTCGGCTAGAGCCCGCACCCAGCCGCTACCTCAAGACAATCTTAAGCTAACCTTAAGTAAAATCAGAAACTTATTAAAATGTTTTCTTGACTAACCTCCACTTTCCATGTGTTATTTAATTGTGAATTGCAGAGTGAAGTTGTTTTCGCTGCAGTCGTCAATTTCATGGGAGTGGTCTTTTATGCAGAAATTCATTCAGTATGCATGCATCCTACCTTGTTGTGTTGGCAGCCTTATCAGTGCTGCCCAAGCAGAAGACGCTAAGCTCGCCGATCCCGCAACACAGGCTCAAGAAACCAAAAAAGTCAGCAAGATTGTCGTAGTTAACAATCCTATTTTTGATGAATCCGATCCCGATGCTTTTTTCATCCACCGCTGGGCGAACGCCCTGCATATCAACACTAAAGAATACGTGGTGCTCGATAAACTGACCTTCGGCGAAAATGATACTGTCACCCAGAAAGATCTCGATGAATCGCAACGGCTATTACGGGCCGTGCCCTATATCCGCGACGCCAAAATTTATGTTGCCGAAAAAGATCCCCTCGCCGATACCGATCCCACGGTTGAATCCGTTGTCGTCGAAACCTGGGATAACTGGTCATTACTGCCAACTGCGAGCCTGAGTAGTTCAGGTGGCGACACTCGCTATTCCTTCGGCGTTAAAGAAGATAACTTACTCGGAACAGGTATTCGCACTCGACTCAAGTACCAGTCCAACGAGTCCCGCAATGGCTATAAATTTGCGTTCGAAGCTCCGCTGAGCATTATCGAACACGGCACAGTTGCTGCCGAGTTTTACGACAATAGCGACGGCCAAGCGAAACACGTTTATGTCAGTAAGCCCTTCTATTCACTCGATACCAATACCATGTATTCGGCTGAGTTTTTAGACGATAACCGTATCGATACGATTCGACAAAATGGGCAAGATATAAATGAATTCGAACACACAGTCGACTACCTCAATCTAAAATATGGTTGGTTAATCAATAAAAACAGTGAGCATCTTTCTCGCTTTATTACCGGTGTTACCCAAGACAAACATGAGTTTGCCAATTCAGATCTCTACCCCAATTCGATGCTGCCTCAAGACAGGGACTTTATGTACCCTTGGGTCGCATACGAGTTTATCCAAGATGATTTCCACGTACTGAATAACGTTCACCTGATATCTAACAACGAAGACTTTAACTTAGGCTGGCATCACTATGTGCAACTCGGCATAGAAACCAACGACATAGGAGATAACAATCCTGTCGGCTACCACGTCAATTGGCAAAGCACTGGCGGCTATAAGTTCGACGACCAACTGTGGCTGTTAGAAATGGGCGGCACTAGCACAATCGGCACAACCCAAAAAGACACTTACAAGGTCGATATCCAAGCCGAATACTTCTATCAAATCAATCCTAAGTGGACAGCCTACGGCAAAGCATGGGCTAGCCTTTCAAAGAACACTTATCTGGATCTGAGCAAAGGGCTGGGAGATGAAACTGGCGTACGCGGCTATCCTAACGAATACCAACAAGGGGACAATCAGTGGTTACTGACCGCCGAGATACGCAACTACCCCAATATCAACTTATACCAACTGGCTGAATTGGGTTGGGCAGTCTTTGCCGATCTGGGTCAAGCTTCCGGCGGTCAACTCGCCGAGAATAACGAAGTCAGCGGTCCACTGGGCAGCATAGGCATAGGCGCGCGAATTTATTCCTCTCGCTCCAGCTATGGCAACGTCGCCCATATCGATTTTTCACTCCCTTATACAGGCGGCGAGTCAGTCAACAGCTGGGAATGGCGATTCCTAGTAAAAAGCAGTTTTTAGTCGCTGATTTCGGAACTGTAAATCCGACAAAACCAAACGCTAACCGCCATAGGAAGGCTGGGCAGTTAGAGTTTGGTCATCCAACGCAAACCAAAGGTGCTACGCAGCAGTTTTACTGTGCTGTTGTGGCGCATTTGAAACAGGCAGCCAAGGCTAAAACTGACGATTAAGCCAGGTGTCGACCCAATAAAAGCACGACCGCTTTGCGCTAGTTGTTGTTTCCTCACCTGCAATAACTCATGCTGCAGCCGACCTTGCTCGGTCAGTACAGTGAGCTCTAATTGCTGTTTTTTCAGTAACTGTTGCACTAGCATTGTTGATCTTCCTGTTGTTTGTTGGCTGACTTTTGAGTAGAAAACAACAACCGTAACTGCTGCCAAGTCTTTGAAAAACCGGCTTGCGACAGCACATAGCTCAGACTACGCCAACACCAGATCAATAACACAAACTGCAATACCACTAACACGCTCGCGGTAATCAACAACGAGCCGCCCAGTTGAAACAACATATAGCCCAGCAGTAATAAAACACTGCCCCAGAATAGGGTAATACCCGTCCCAAAACAGACAACCAAAGCCGCAGCAATAATCAAGCTGCGACCCGTTAACTGCCATTCTGCCGTTGCTATTTTTCCTGCCAAATTTAACTGATAGATATAGGCTTGCTTCACCGAGCTGCTCAGTGCCGCTATTTCAGCCAATTGCTCAATGGCCTGATCAACCACTTTATTCTGGGCAGCGGATGCATGCTGCCCAGTGAGTTCAGCATGCTGGACTGGTCTTTGCTCTGGCGCCTCTGACTGTGCACGGTTTTGCATAAACCCACCCTAACGACGGCGTAACAAGGCAGTCAACACTACACCAGCTGCAAACGCTATCCCGGCGGTGGCCAGCGGATTTTGCGCTGCCAGCTCACGGGTTTTACTGTAAGAGCTTTGCAGTTGCTGTTTGATTTCCTCTTGCTTGTGCGCCAGCGTTTCCTGCGAGCTAGCGGCGGTTTTACGCAAAGTATCCTCTGCAACAGCGGCTTTCTCTGCCACAGCGTCAACGGCATGATGCGTCACTTCGCTGGCTTTCGCTGTGGTTGGCGAATTTAACGCGCCGCTATCTTTACTGTTAGTTTGTTCTGTTACACTTTTTGAACTGGCCATTAGCAGACTCCTTGATGAACTGAGTGCAATGCAACAAAATGCTGCACTTTGCATATAAACCAATGCAATGGCTAAGCCAATTGATATAAACAAATAAAAACAAATATTTAGACTAAAATACTTTATATCCGTGCCCTCAGTTAACGGTAGATGTTACCTACATAGGGTAATTTTTACCTGCAGCGAAGGCTGATAAAGAGAGCGACAGAACAGACAACTAAATAGGATATAGATTGGATACGGACGGGGAATTCAACACTTTGATTTTTAATTATTTAACAAGTAACGGTCGCTTAAAGCTGCAACAGTTAAAAACAAAAAGCCCGTTTGTCATTACGACAAACGGGCTTTTTATTGAATGAGGTGAGTTGGCCGATAAGCCGGGTCCTGTCTTGGACAGTCATTCATCTAGGCCTGCAATCGCTCACAGGCTCAAGCGACCTACCCGGTTCCAACGCGAGCCACGCCATACGGAACCCTATTTGGTCTTGCTCCGGGTGGAGTTTACCTTGCTACGAACTATTGCTAGCCGCACGGTGCGCTCTTACCGCACCCTTTCACCCTTACCGACCTGATAAAATCAGGCAGGCGGTCTACTCTCTGTTGCACTTGTCGTCGGTTCGCACCGCCCAGGCGTTACCTGGCACCCCGCTCTTTGGAGCCCGGACTTTCCTCCCCGTTCTTGCGAACGCGGCGACTGTCTGGCCAACTCGGCGCGGATTATAGCCTAAGCCACCCTGATGCACCACAGATAATCCGCTCGCGGCCGTTTTAGCGCTTATAAATCAGACTCTAGGCCATATTTATACAGAGCATTCTTTTTAAGTCCATGAATTTGCGCGGCAATTGCAGCGGCTTTCTTCAATGGCAATTCTTCACATAAGAGCTTGAGCGTGTTGATGGCGACCGTGGGAATCGCTTCGTCATCACTCAAATGGTAACCATGCACCATAAGCACGATTTCACCCTTCTGCTGATTCGGGTCAGTACTAACTGTGGCAAGCACTTCTGAGACAGGACCAGATAAAAAGGTTTCGAAGGTTTTGGTCACTTCGCGCGCCATCACCACATGGCGATCGCCGCCCAGCACTTCGACCATAGTCGTTAAGCTATGCTCGATGCGGTGCGGTGATTCATAAAAAATCAGCGTGCGCGGATCTTCTTTCAGTGCCAATAACTTATCGGCACGGGCCTTTTCTTTTGATGGCAGAAAACCTTCGAAAGAAAAACGGTCCGATGGCAAACCTGAGGCGCTCAGGGCGGTAATCGCCGCGCAAGGGCCGGGCAGAGGGATCACATTAAACCCAGATTGGCGCACATGGGAGACTAAGTGGTAACCAGGATCGGAAATCAACGGCGTACCCGCATCGGAAATTAATGCTATCGACTGTCCAGCGGCAAGCTGATCGACAATCCACTGGGCACGCGCACGCTCATTGTGGTCATGCAAGGCCGTGGTTTTAGTGGTAATGCCAAAGTGGCTCAATAACTTACCGCTGTGGCGAGTATCTTCACAGGCGATCAATGAAACCTGATTCAGCACTTCTATTGCCCGTGAGCTCATATCGCCCAAATTACCTATGGGAGTAGGAACTATGTAGAGTGCGACGCTTTGGTCCATATATACCTCTGTAATGACAGTGCCAAGACTTTCGTCAAGCGCGAGAGAAGGTTAAACTAGAGGCCGCATCTTACCAGAGTGAAGCCCAGTGTTAAAAAGCCTGAATACAACTAAGTTCGTTTCCGTGGCCATTTTATCGGTAATCTTGGCGGGTTGTGGTGTTTCATCGCCCAATTCCACTGGAACAACCGCCACAGTGGCTACCTCATTAGCATCCGCACCTTTGGCGGCAAATGTCTATTTGGCGCAAGCGGCCAATAGCAAAGACCCGCAGCAGCGCGATACTTATCTGCTGCTAGCAGCCCATGCCTATATTAATGCCAATGACTATGCGGCGGCGCAGAAGCTACTCAAATCGATACAGCCGAGCTTAACTCAGAGCCCTACATTACTGGCCGAACATAAATACTTGACCGCGCGTGTACTTGAACATACGTCCACCTACAGTGATGCCCTTAAAACCTTAAATTATCCAAGTAGTTGGAGCCTGCCAAGCTGGCAAATGACGGCCTATCACCAATTCAAAGCGCATTTATATCAATTGAATAAACAGCCAATTGAACAAGTGCGCGAGTTGAGTTTGCTGACAACTTACTTGCCACCCGCCCAAGCCAACGAAGTGAATAACACCATTTGGCAAGTGCTGCAGCCGATGCACGAACAAACCATAAAGACGTTTACCCAAGATGCTAAAAGTCCAGTGTTTGCGGGCTGGTTACAACTGGCTTATATCGCTAAGCATTATGCCGTCGATCCCACTCAGTTAGTGCGCTACTTAGGTGAATGGCAGAAACAAAATCCTTATCACCCAGCTGCAGCCAAACTGCCCGCCGATTTGGATAGAGCCTTAAACGCTAAACCATTTACGCCGAAAAATATTGCCGTGCTGTTGCCGCTGACGGGTCCAAGAGCGAACGCCGCCAATGCGATTCGCCAAGGTATATTAGCCAGCTATATGGCAAAGCAAAACGATCAAGTCGCAGTGAATTTTTACGATACGGCCAACGATGCGGCGAGCGCCTATCAACAGGCACTGACAGCAGGAGCCGAGTTTATTATTGGCCCATTACTACCGACTGAAATCGAACAAATACAAGTGATGAATGCAGCAAATACTGCCACCACTAATGCGCTGACCAATACGGCTAACCCAGAAAAAAAAGCTAATACAGTTACAGCTGCGCCTGTACCACAACTGTTTTTGAATCAAGTTGATAAATTCACCCCCGATCCAAACAAATTCTACTTTGCGCTATCACCAGCCCAAGAAGCAGCCGATGCCGTCGAGCATTTATATCAAGATGGCGTCACTATGCCATTGCTGCTCGCCAGCAATGATGCCCTTGGCAAACGTATGGCCGAAAGCTTTATTCAAGCGTGGAAAAAGAAGAGCGATAACGTCGTCGAAGTCTATTACTACGATGGTGGCGACCAAATGAAAACCACAGTGCAAGATGCCCTTGGCGTACGTGATAGCCAAGCCCGTATCGCACGCATCAAGGAGCTGCTGGGTAACTCAGTGCAGGCTGACTTCCGTTCACGCCAAGATATTGATGCCATTTATATGATTTCAACGCCGCAGGATCTGACTCTGCTCAAGGCCTTTATCGATGTTAACTTCAGCGTGTTCACTCAACCTGTGCCCTTGTATACCTCAAGCCGCAGCCGAGTTGAGAACGAAAGCACACAAACGGCGCAGGATTTAAATAACCTCACCCTCAGTGATGCTCCTTGGCTGATGCAAAACGGCGAAGAAAACCTAATGGTCAACACGTTATTTTCGGGCTGGAATAACAGTCAGAAACGTTTGTTTGTTATGGGTTATGATGCAATGGACTTGATCGGCCGTTTAGCACAAATGCGCTCATTTACGGGTTACCAATTCAATGGCCGCAGCGGCGCTTTATCGGTTAGTCCAGATGGCATAGTAAACCGCCAATTAAGCTGGGGACGTTACCAAAGAGGCAGCTTCCGCCAGCTATGACACTCGGACAGCAGGCAGAAGCGCACGCACAACGTTACCTTGAACAGCAAGGGTTAACTTTTGTCGAACGTAATGTCCGCTATCCGTTTGGGGAAATTGATTTGGTCATGCGCCATAAAAGCCATTGGGTATTTGTTGAAGTGAAGTATCGCTCGGCAACCCAATATGGCGGCGCATTACAGGCTTTAAGCACGGCGCAAATCACGCGGATTCGTAAAGCGGCCAACCATTATTTGCAACTCAATAGACTCGATGTGCCCTGTCGTTTCGATGTCATCGCCATGGAAGCCGATCAAATTCATTGGCTCGTCGATGCCTTTTAAGCGCCAATAGTGCGAGAGTAGCGACACAAATTATTTTTAACGTCTGTGCCTCAACACGCTTGTGGAAATATGGCATGATAGCAACACTTTATCCTGAAAGGATTTATCCATGTTAGAACGCATTAAAGACAGCTTTACTGAATCTATCCAGACAAAAATCGATGCAGCCGAAGCACTGCCAGAATCAATCGCCAAAGCGGCCGAGATGATGGTGCACTGTCTTTTGGGTGGCAATAAAATCCTTGCTTGCGGTAACGGCGGCAGTGCTGGCGATGCACAACATTTCTCAGCCGAACTGCTAAACCGCTACGAGATTGAACGTCCACCCTTACCGGCCATTGCCCTGTCTACTGACACTTCAACCATCACAGCTATCGCCAACGACTATAGCTATGATGAGATTTTCTCAAAACAGATTTTTGCCTTAGGTCAACCGGGCGACATTCTGCTGGCGATCTCCACCAGCGGTAACTCAGGTAACGTGATTAAAGCCATGGAAGCCGCATTAAGCCGTGACATGACGATCGTTGCACTAACAGGTAAAGATGGCGGCGCTATGGCAGGCCTGCTGAGCGTGGGCGATGTGGAAATCCGCGTGCCTTCAAACGTCACCGCACGTATTCAAGAAGTGCACTTACTGGTGATCCACTGCCTATGTGACAACATTGACCGCACACTCTTCCCGCAGGACGAGCAGCAATGAGACACGCTGCCCCGCTGTTAATGGTTTGCTTGCTGCTACAAGGCTGCGCCGGTGCCGTTATGGTGGGCGCAGTGAGTGGCGCTATGATGGCCAACGATGAGCGCACTGTTAAGACACAAATTGATGATACTAATACGGATTTTAGGATCACTAGTGCGCTACTAGAGCAAGAAGATCTTAAAAAACAAACTAATATCACTGGTGTGTCCGTCAATGGCAATGTGCTTATGATAGGCCAAGCCCCTAACTCCATGTTAAGGGATAAAGCCATCAAGGTCGTACAAGATCTTAAGCTAGGCGGCAAGATCCACAATCAGATCCGCATTGGCAACCCAACTTCTTTCACCACACGTAGCAACGACACTTGGATCACCACCAAAGTGAAGGGCCGCATGCTAAACGAGAAAGATTTGGATATGACTCGGATTAAAGTCATCACTGAAAATGGTGAAGTCTTTTTGCTCGGCGTGATCCATCGCTCGCAAGCAGACTTAGCCGTTGATATCGCCCGCAATACTGCAGGCGTGCGTAAAGTGGTAAGAGTATTTGAATATACAGAGTGATTTTACAATTTGAGCAGGTTGTAATTTGAGCGTAGTGGAAGTTAAGCCTAAGTCGCGAGTCAACTCGTACACTTAGGCTTAAACGCTCACCATTATTTCCCCGCTAGCGTATCCGCTATCTTAGGCGTCGATTTTGATAACAACGACCCTAGCCAAGGTAAAAACAACGAAGGCAACACAATCAAAGCGGCGCCAAGCCAGCTTAAATTATCCAACCATTCATCGAATAATAACCAGCCTAAAAAGACAATAAATAACAAGCCACTATATTCCGCAATCGCGATATCGCTCGCCTGTGTTTTACGGTAGGCCAGCACACAAAACCAGTGATATACAAGTAAGAATACGTTGCTCAGCAATGCCACGCCCACCAGCTCCCAACTCAAACCTTCAATGCCCTGAAACGCCGCAATCACTAACGTCGCCGGAATACCCAGCAAGTTATACAACATCAGCGTTAATACGGGATGTTCAGCATGGGGCACTTTTTTCAGCGCTAACTGATTCACTGCAAAGGTAAAAGCAGAAAATAGCACAGCAATGCCATACCAGTTCATTTCACTCGGTCGCAGGATAATCAAAATACCGACAAAACCTAAGCCTGTGCAGATGGTCTGGGCAGCAGTGATCCGCTCTCTCAGGAAAAAATACCCCATCAAGATGATCATCAAAGGTGCCGAATAAAACAATGAACTCACTGTCGCGAGTGGCAATGCCATCAAGCCAATAATTAAAAAAAGCGCGCCAACTGAGCCTATGTTGGCACGCCAAAGGTGAACTGAAATATGTGTTGTCATTGGCCGCTGTGAATACAGCCACACTGGTAACAGCATAAAGACTGAGGAGATTTGCCTGACAAGGAGGAAAGTCGAGGCATTTGCATCGTCCGGCAACCACTTGATCGACACATCATAGAAGGCACTGAATAGATTACCTACTATCAATAAAATCAAACCGATAACAACTGGGCGTTGCATTTTTTAACATCCATAAATCTCAATGGCGGCATGATAATCCTCGCAAAACTTAAGCTGAAATGATGCTTTCTCATGCTAGATGAATTAGATTCATACTAAAGCCTTTAGATATTGAAAATAATGAGAAAGCTCCCACCATTACGCGCTCTGCAAGTGTTCGAAGCCGCCGCCAGACAACAGCATTTTTCTAAGGCGGCCGATGAACTGTGCATCACCCAAAGTGCGGTTTCTCACCAAGTGCGGGTATTAGAAGAGTATTTTGGCGAGCAACTGTTCGACCGTCAGGGGCGTAAACTGCAGTTAACCCCAAAAGGACACGGACTATTTCTAGAGTTAGAGCGGATATTCAACGAGTTAAGTGATCTTAATTTGAAGGTTCGCGACACGCCCAATCAGCAGCTGTGCTTAGCCGTTTATAGCTCCTTCTCGGTGAAATGGTTGATCCCCAGACTCACCGATTTTCGCCGCCAATATCCGAGCGTGAAAATCCGCCTCGAGATGATCACCCAAGATCCTGATCTCAGCACTAGCACGGCGGATATCTTCATCGCCGGTAAACTGAATCAACGCGGCTATTGGCAACAGTTACTCCATAAAGAGCGGTTAATCCCAGTGTGCAGCCCAAATTTCTACCTTAAATGGCGCGACATTAGCCTGAGCAATTTCCAGCAACAAGCCCTGCTGGTTGTCGATGAAGGCCCACTCGGACTCGACTGGCACAAATGGTCATCGGCACACCAGATCCCACTCGATAACGAACAACAGCATGTGTTTAGTCATATTGTGATGGCAATTGAGGCGGCGATTGCAGGCCAAGGCTTAGCCCTAGCGCCGGACTTTATGGTGGCTGGCGATATCACCACGGGGCGTTTAGTCGCTTTGAATCTTCCCGATGTGCATACCGGATTTGAATTTACTTTCTTTTGTAAACAGCGCCGTTTATCTGAGCCTGCGATTGCCGCCTTCTCATCTTGGCTAAAATCACAGGCCTAAGGTGAACGTCCAGACACAAAAAAGCCGACGCTGACGTCGGCTTAATTTATCGATATCGATTGATTACACTAACAAACCAATCTTCTCGTACACTTTTTTCAATGTCACTTCGGCGCGCGCCTGCGCACTTTCAGCGCCAGCTTTCATCACTTGGTCTAAGTAAGCACGGTCGGCACGAATCGCGCGGTAACGCTCTTGCAGCGGCGCTAACATGCTCACAACCGCTTCGCCTGCTGCACCTTTCAAATGGCCATACATCTTGCCTTCAAACTCGGCTTCTAGGCTTGCAATGCTTTGTCCCGTCACACCCGACATGAGACTCAGCAGGTTAGAAACGCCTGGCTTATTGTCCATATCGAAACGCACGACTGGCGGCTCATCACTGTCTGTCATAGCTTTTTTCAGCTTCTTCAGCACGGCTTTTGGATCTTCTAGCAGGCCGATGACGTTGTTACGGTTCTCGTCTGACTTAGACATCTTCTTCAGCGGCTCCTGCAACGACATCACTTTCGCGCCATGTTCAGGAATAAACGGCTCAGGAATGGTGAAAGTATCACCGTAGGCATTGTTGAAGCGAGTCGCGATATCACGCGTTAACTCAAGGTGTTGCTTCTGATCTTGACCAACTGGGATTTCGTTCGCTTGATAAATCAGAATATCCGCCGCCATCAGCACAGGGTAACCAAACAGACCCACGTTGATGTTATTAGCATGCTTTTGTGACTTATCTTTAAACTGCGTCATACGACTCAACTCGCCCATTTGGGTGTAGCAATTTAATGCCCAACCCAATTGCGTGTGTTGTGGCACCTGTGACTGGATAAACACTGTGCTCTTTTTAGGATCGACGCCACAGGCCAAATACAGGGCTAAGGTGTCTAAACAGGCTTCGCGCAACGCTTTAGGATCTTGACGCACGGTAATGGCATGCAAGTCGACCACACAATAGAGGCAGTCGTGGCTATCTTGCATCGCAACCCATTGACGCAATGCACCCATGTAGTTACCTATGGTTAATTCGCCGGACGGCTGTGCACCGCTGAGTACTATGGGTTTGGTCATTACGTCATTGCTCCACTATCTATATATAAAAAGACTATAAAAAAATCGACTAAAAAACGGGTAAACACGCATTACTTAGTAGGTTTTACCCAGTTCAAAATCTCACTAAATTGCTCACATACGGCATCTGGGCCACTGAGCCCAATATCTTCACCGTAGTTGTAGCCGTAGGTCAAGCCGATTGACGCTATCCCAGCCGCTTTCGCCGCTAAAATGTCGTTTTTAGAGTCGCCGACCATCAATAACGCCTCTTTATCCAATTGCCACTCATGTAATAAGTGCTGCAGCGGCAAAGGATCGGGCTTCATCTTAGCTAGGGTATCGCCACCTAACACTAAGCTGAAAAAGTCATTAATCCCAAAGGCATTGAGTAATGGCAAGGTAAAACGATAGGGTTTATTGGTGACAACGGCGAGCTTAAAACCTGCATCGAACAAGGTTTGCAGTACTTGATGCACGTCACTATACAGCGCACTGTGTTTTTCAAGATTTTCTTGATAATGATGCATAAAAATCGGCATGGCCGCATCCAGTGGGGTTTGCTCAACATCCGCTCCCAAGGCATGGGTCATGGCGCGGCGCATTAACATTTCGGCACCGTTACCGACCCAAGTACGCACTTGGGCCTCAGAGCAGCTCTTCAAACCTAACTCGGCTAAGGCTTGCTGCGTGGCAACGGCTAGGTCCGGCACACTGTCGATCAGCGTGCCATCAAGATCAAACGCTATCGCTTTAATCTTATCCCACATGCCTATGCCCCAACTTTAGCAAGTTCGGCACGCATCTCATCAACAACAGCTTTGTAATCTGGCTTGCCGAAAATGGCAGAGCCCGCAACAAACATGTCGGCACCGGCGGCGGCGATTTCAGCAATATTGTCGACCTTAACGCCGCCATCCACTTCTAAGCGAATATCGAACCCACTGGCATCGATACGCGCACGCACTTGACGCAGTTTATCTAAGGTCGATGGGATAAAAGATTGACCGCCAAAACCAGGGTTCACTGACATCAACAGAATCACATCCAGCTTATCCATCACATGGTCGAGATAATGCAGTGGTGTGGCAGGATTAAACACGAGACCCGCTTTACAGCCACATTCTTTGATCAACTGAAGTGTGCGATCGACGTGCTCTGAGGCTTCTGGATGGAAAGTAATAATAGATGCGCCCGCTTTAGCAAAATCAGGCACGATACGGTCAACTGGCTTAACCATCAAATGCACATCAATATCGGCGGTAATACCGTAGTTACGCAGCGCTTGGCACACCATGGGGCCAATTGTTAAGTTAGGAACATAGTGATTATCCATCACATCAAAATGCACTACGTCGGTCCCCGCATCTAACACGGCTTTTACATCATCACCCAAACGGGCAAAATCGGCAGATAAAATCGATGGAGCAATCAAGAATGGACGCATAAAACACTCGCTGCTATTTGGATAAAAAGTGCCTTATTTTACCCTGAGCCAAGCTAAGCCTCTATAGCTAAAGCCACATTTCTGGCAATTGATACGCGATGCCCGTGTCAGCAAAGCAGCACATTCTGTAACTATCGCAGTCAATTGGGGCTTGGATTCGGTAAAATAAGCTAATATTTTCGAGCATTTTGGCGGCAATTGATAAATTTTTGTTCATAAACTAGGCGAGTTTGTTATACTCGAGGCGCAATGCTGGTTCATTTCAAAGGAAGCGTTATGAAGGGGCGGTTTAGTTTGTTTTCACACTATGTTAAGTCAGTGACATTTAAGTCATCTATGATGTTGGCATTCACTGCTGTTGTCGTGGCCACGTTAGCTTTTGGCGTTGAAAAACTTACGGAAAATACCGAAACAGCTTCATGCGCTTGTAGCAGTGACATCCGTTACAATAATGCTCTGCCTAGTAGTCATCCTAATAATCGCTGCGCCGATCAAGCACAAACCCTAAGCTGGAAAACGTGGCTCACAGGAAAAAACCGTTCAAGTCAGTTCCACTTTGTCGATTTGCTTGAGCTATTACACGGCCATCAAGATAAACCTATGGATGACCTCAAGCCCACTACATCTCATCTTGCCTATTAATGCTTAGCCGTATCTGGCAGGTATTCCACAGCACAGTCGCCGCCTTTTTCGGGGTACAAACTGACGAGAATCGAAAAAAAGATTTCCAAACTAGCTCACCATTACCTTATATCGTAATGGGAATCGTATTGGCAGTCGTCTTAGTGGCAAGCCTGATGTTTCTCGTAGGACAAGTGCTTAGCTGAACGTAGGCTATGTCGAACCTAGTCATCCTTTGGATCGTAATTTTCATCATATAACGCCATCAACTCATCCACTTTGTTACGACCACTACCATTTTGGCTAATGTTACGTTGCACTTGGATTTTCGCTAAGTGAGCGCCGCGGTATAACTCGCGAGTCAATGGAATATCGTGATTACTGATCAACACAGGAATACCACGTTCTAGTGCTGTATGGCGCGAATGACGAGCCAGCAGCGCTTGGTCGTCTAGACTAAAGCCCGCACCGACATACGTAGTGAAACTGGATGTGGTAGATAATGGCGCATAAGGTGGATCGCAGTAAACCACATCGCCGCTACGTGTCTGCTCAAAGGCTTTTTCGTAACCTATGCATTTAAACTCGGCACGTTGCGCTTTTTCAGAAAAGGCCCAGATTTCCTTTTCGGGGAAATACGGCTTTTTATAGGAACCAAAGGGCACATTGAAGCCGCCTTTACGGTTATAACGGCATAAGCCATTAAAACCATGGCGGTTTAGATAGAGGAAATACACGGAACGTTGGAAAGGGTCGCGACATTTATTAAAGTCGGTCCGCACCTGATAGTAAGCGTCTTTTTGATTCATCTCATCAACAAACATTGCCTTAGCCGCGGCAATGTAAGCTTCTGGTTGATGCTTCACAATCTGGTATAACTCAATCAAGTCCTGATTAATGTCACAGAGCAGGTAGCTAGGATAATCCGTATTTAAGAAAACGGATCCTGCACCCACGAATGGCTCGACCAAACGGTCTCCTGTGGGTAAATAACTGGCCAAATCATCCACCAATTTAAATTTACCGCCAGCCCACTTAAGGAAGGCTCTGTGTTTTTTTATCATTTAACTTGATGAATGCCGACAAAAATAAAGGCCATGATTGTACTCTGTTTATTCTGAAATTTCACGATTTGGCAGACTTTCTTCTAGTTGATAATCTTTTAAATCCGCCCACTTTCTTACCCAAGGTTGCTCGAAACGATACTCTTTAACCAATTGTGCCGCCGCATTCGAAGCTGATTTGCTACTGCTGTAGTTGCCAACGAGGACAACCCAACGCTGCTTATGTTGTGCAACGCGAACGCCCTCAAGATGCTCAATACTCTTTAATGTTGCACGCAGGGTATCCAACTGAGCAACACTGGCAATCTGTATTGTGTAACCTTTGAGCGGCTTTTGCGTATCCAAGCCCGCTTTAGCTACCGGCTTATCGGCCTTTGCAGCATCAATGGTTGCGGGTTGAGTCTGAGCCGCTTTAGCTTGTGGTTCAGTATCCTCAGGCGGCTTATCCTCACCAAAAGACTTGCTACTCACCTCACCCACACTCACTAAGGCAGCATCGTCAGGCATGGGATGTTGCGCTTCACCGTGGAATTCACTTAAGGGATCGACGGCTTGTTCAGCTTTGGCTTCTGCCGTCTCGATTTCAATAACTTTCGCAGTCTCCGCGGCGAGCTTCAGTTGCTCAGCGCGCAGCGTAAAATACGGCGTTAAGACTTTTTGCCCGTAGGACAAGAAGGCGGGTGAATCTATCGATGGATAAGTTACGACCTCAGGAGCTTGCTCTTCAGAAAATGGTTGAGTAACACCAAGCCAAATACCTAAGGCGAGTAACATACTCACAGCCGTCACCATCACGGCTTTATACTTCATCCAAGAAGATGTTTTCTCTGGCGTGCTATGCAAGGCTTTATCTAACAGATTGACCACTTCCTGCGGCGTACCGGTTTGCTTCTCAAGCTGACTGCGCACAATTTCCCTTGGCGTAAAAGGATTTTGCTCGCTGTATCTCAGTAACGTTTGATATAAGGCCTCACGCTCGGGCATGGTTAACGGCTCAATATTGATAGGCAATATCTGCCGCCGTAACTGCTCAGGCAATTGGGGTAATAGGTCGGCTAAAAATGCCGGTGGAACCGTGAGCGTGACGGCAATATTCTTACCCGCACACTGAATTTGATTGAGAATAATACACTCTGCCCATAATGCCTTAGGCAATAAATGCGCATCATCGATAATAATATGTAGGGGTTTAGTTTGGGTACTCGCAAGCCGCAACAAGGTATCGGCAAGGGGAATATCGTCGTCAAAAATCGGGGATGAAATTAACTGGACTAGAATTTTGCGCCGTATCTCAGCGTTATCAGCATGCATAGGACAAATCACAAATGCCACATTGGATTCGTCAAAATCGGTCGCTAATCCGGTCACTAAGGTGGTTTTGCCTGAGCCGCTGACACCAGAAAGCACCAGCAGCTGATCGCTATAACTGGCAACATGATGCATTCTTTGTATGAGGGCTTCCTGAGAAGGAAGCAAGACAGAACCTTGAAACGTCACTCGCCCACCACACAGTGTTTATGCGCAGCGAATAACCTGTTCAAGGGTAGATTCTGTGACTTGACTAAACACATCCGCGCGGCCTATTGCCGTTGGGAGCACCAGTCGAATCTGACCGCCTAAAACTTTTTTATCGCGTCGCATATGTTGAATGAAACTGTCGAAATCCATAGATTCCGGCGCACTCACTGGAAGATCAAAAGCTTGTAGTAACTGTATGATACGACAAACTATTGACTCATCGATAAGCCCCAGTGCTTTAGCTGTTTGAGCAGCAAGGACTGTGCCAGCTGACACTGCTTCACCATGCAACCAATTACCGTAGCCCATTTCGGCTTCAATCGCATGACCAAAGGTATGACCTAGATTCAATAAAGCACGTACACCCTGCTCAGTTTCGTCTTGGCTAACCACATCGGCCTTAATCTCACAGCAACGGGAGATAGCATAAACCAATGCTTGGGCATCTAAGGTTTTTAGTGCCGTTACATTATCTTCAAGCCATTGAAAAAAATCAGCATCCCACATGATGCCATACTTGATGACTTCCGCCATTCCCGCCGCAAACTCGCGCGCTGGAAGCGTATGTAAACATAAAGTATCGATAAGCACGATTTGTGGCTGATAAAAGGCCCCAATCATGTTTTTACCAAGAGGATGGTTAACAGCCGTTTTACCGCCGACGGAAGAATCCACCTGCGACAATAAGGTTGTCGGAATTTGAATAAAATCGATCCCACGTTGATAACATGCCGCGGCAAAGCCCGTCATATCACCAATTACGCCGCCACCCAAAGCCACCAGCACAGAATCTCGACCATAGTTTTGCTGCAGCAATGCAGTAAAAATAACATCTAGATGTGCTAAATCTTTGAATTGTTCGCCATCGGGGAGGATAACACTCTCTACCTCACCAAACGAAGCCATCGTCTCTTGTATCTGTTTAAGATACAAAGGCGCGACAGTATCATTGGTGACGATAAGAATACGTTTTTTAAGCAGGTAGCGAGACAAGGTCTCGCCATCACTCATCAAATTCTGGCCAATGTAAATGGGATAACTACGTACACCTAAATCAACCTGAATTTGCTTCATAAATTCTGCCTAAAAACCTAATTGCTCAATGATCTGATTGGCGACAATCTTTGCGCTTTGATCATCGGTTTTGACAATCACATCGGCAATTTCTTCGTACAATGGATTACGGATCTCTGCAAGATTCTCCAACACTTCTCGAGGATCATCCACTTGCAATAATGGGCGTCGCTTGTCTCTTTGAGTACGAGCGACCTGTTTGTCGATAGTGGTTTCCAGATAAACCACAATGCCACGAGCAGACAGATGATTACGGATATCTTTGCTTTGTACTGAACCACCACCGGTGGCAAGGACAATACCTTGTTTCTCAGACAAATCAGCAATAACCTGAGCTTCACGACGACGGAAGCCTTCTTCACCTTCGACGTCAAACACCCAAGCAATATCAGCGCCTGTGCGTTGCTCAATCTCTTGATCTGAATCGTGGAATTCTAAATGCAGCATTTGCGCCAGATGGCGACCAATTGTGCTTTTACCTGCGCCCATAGGGCCTACCAGAAAAATATTACGTTTTTCAGCCATTTCTTGTACGTCTGAATCTTATTGAAAAGTATGCCTATATCGACTCAAAATCAAGCCGACCTATATGTTACCTTGCTCTTATGAGACTTGACCGAGGATTATCTCAGCTTAAGGTCTACTATGGCAAGCCATGTACGCTATTTATGCAAAGAATTGTATACCAGTAATAATAAAGCCAGCAATTACTGCTGGCTTTAGTCGATACATAGCAAGTGCTTAGATCTTCTCACCGACAATTTTCGGGGTGACGAAAATAAGTAGCTCTTGACGCTCATTTTTGTCTGTTGTGTTCCTAAACAAGAAACCAACTAAGGGAATATCACCTAGGATTGGCACTTTACTGACACGGCTAATGAGATTTTGCTGATAAATACCACCAAGTACTATGGTTTCGCCGTTATTAACGAGCACTTGGGTACCAATACGTTGAGTATCGATGGCCACAGCAGGACCCGTTGGAGTATCAACGGTTTTACCCTGAGAATCTTGAGTAATTTCTAGATCTAAAATGACTCGGTTATCAGGCGTAATTTGTGGTGTAACCCGTAGAGATAACACCGCCTTCTTAAACGTGACTGACGTTGCACCACTCGAAGTCGACTGCACATAAGGGATCTCGACACCTTGCTCAATATAAGCCGCCTTTTGGTTAGAGGTGGTAATACGAGGGCTGGCGATGATCTCACCTTTGTTTTCTTGCTCTAACGCGCTTAATTCCAAATCTAGAATGGTTCCATCAGCCAATTTAGCTACGCTAAATGCAATACTTGTTGCATTAGCTGCTGCTGCAGGCAAATTGACATTAAGACGATTATCTAGAGCAGGAATAATGCCATTAGCGATACTATTTGCTCCCTCTAAACTTCCTGAAGTACCTTTACTGCCCTGTTGATCTGTAATCCCCCAACGAATACCTAAGTCTTCGGAGACATCATCTTTTACAGTCACCATACGTGACTCGATCAACACTTGGCGGATAGGGATATCGAGCACTTCAACTAAGCGGTGGATGTTCTCAATCGTTTCAGCCGTATCTTTCACTAACACTGTGTTAGTACGTTCATCGACCGCGACTGAACCTCGTGGTGAAAGTAAGCTCGAATCCGTGCTTTTTAATAACTCTGCAATATCGACCGCTTTCGCGTAGTTAATTTGTAAATACTCGGAATAGAGCGGTGCTAACTCTTTAACCTCTTGTTTGTTTTTGAGGTTTTGGCTTTCACGAATTGCCAGCTCTTCGCTCGGCGCCACCATTAAGATATTACCTTCGATACGCTTATCTAATCCTTTGGTTTGAAGAATTAGTTCTAAAGCTTGATCCCAAGGCACATCATCCAATCTTAAAGTGATATTGCCTTCCACAGTATCACTGGTGACTAAGTTAAAATTGTTATAGTCGGCAATGATTTGCAGCACAGTCCGTACAGGGATATTTTGAAAGTTAAGCGACAAGGTACGGCCATTGTATTTTTTAACATCTTTCTTGGCGGCGACTCTCTCGACTTTATTCATTGAAAGTCTAAAGAGATTATCTTCTTGCTTGTAAGTGAAATCATATTCACCCGCAATATCAACGACAATACGCGCTGTTAAATCTTCTTTAAATGTCTCGAAGCTTTTTACTGGTGTGGAGAAGTCTTTCACATCCATAACATACAGAAGATCGTTATTAATATCTGTGTTATACAACTTCACTTCAAGCTTAGCGCCCACTTGCTCGACATTAGCCGCAACCGAGCGATTATTTAGATAGACCAATAACTCACCGCCACCATTATCATTACGACGGAAATCGATATTTTTAATGCTATTAACGAAGGGGTTTTCAGCTTGGGCTTGAGTCCCTGACACTTCATCGTTAATCGTAAGCCGGTATGAATTGCCCATTACTGAACCTTGGTAAGGTTTCACTTTGGACATACCTAAGATGACTTTTAGTTGGGTATCTTGCTGCTCAGTGGTGATATCTGCAACCCCAACCTGATTAATAGGTAAACGATCCTTAGATAAACCCGAGATACTATTATCGAAGGTCAGCACTAGCTCGGCGGGCGAAGCATTTGAATCTATTGCAGGCGGAGCGACCGCATCTTCAAAGACCAATTCTAGCTCCAATTGATGATCAACCAGAGCATGGTATTTAACATCCATTAATCGATTTGCCGCAAAACTCGATGGCAAAATTCCAAATACCAGTGCGATCCCTATAACAGACTTGATTAAGCCTGAAGAAATTAACGGGACTTTTATCGCGGCAGAAGATTTCATTATTCCCTCATCCTTCGCTCGTTATTCTCCAGAAAGTTCTAAATTGCTTGTCCTTTCGGACCAACAACCAGAACCATCTGGAATTAATTCTACTACTTCGACATTTTGTGAAGTAACTTTAGAAATGCGTCCATTAAACAGACCTAAATACTCACCAACGCCCATCCGATACACACTGCCATCGTTTGTTTCGACTAGTGCCCAAGTCGTATCGGCTTCACTTAAGGTGCCGCGCATTTTTAAATTATCTAAAGGATAAGTTTCTAACCGCCCTTTTCGACGCTTTAAATCTGGTTGTAAACAATCTTTGCTGGTATCAACAACCTCTTCAGTTAATTCACGTGAAGGAGGTACAAATGGGCTACGCATTAACTCTGCCTGGTAGGCAAAGTGCTCAAACTTTGGCGGTTCTTTTAAAGGTGGAATATGAGCAACGTGTTGCGCTTTAGTTGTAGTAACAAATAGCTCTAAATCACTGCGATCGCCAACACAACCCATTAAAAAAAGACTCAACGCCAATAGAGGTAAGAATTTCATTATTTCTTCCCCTGTTTGTTAGCAGAGTTTTCAGGCGGTAATTCAGCCCCTTCTTTAAAGCGATAGGTCTTAGCTAAAATATCCATGGCTAAGTTACCAGCATCATCGCGCTTAATCGTAAAATCATGCAGACTGACAATACGCGGCAGTTTTGCTACGCCACTTACCATATTACCTAGCTGGTGATAATCACCTGTAACAGACATTTTAATGGGGAATTCAATATAAAAATCCCGCTGAATTTCCGGCTCCCAATCTAAACTCTTAATTCGAAGTCCTGCATCGGTGGCGACAAAGGTTAAATCATCTAGCAAGCCTGGCATTTCATTCTCAGAGGGTAGCATCTTCAGTAACTCGGCAAATTGCACTTCCATCGTTGCTAACTGCTCACGATAAAGTTTTAAATTTGCTGCGAGTTGATACTTATTCTTAAAATCATCTCTGAGTTGAAATTCCCTATCTTGCTCTGCGGTATAAGAGTCAATCGAATCTGAAACGACTAAGAAATAACCCGCTGCAAAAACACACAGTGCCAATAGGATCGCGAAAAAACTTTTAACTTGGTTAGGCCAACCACCAATATTTTCAAAGTCGATATCATTAAATTGACTTAGATCGAGTTTCATTTACTCGCTCCTTTTGTCATTTTCTCAGGCTCGCCCACATTCGCGCCTTTAATCGTGACTCTTAAACTGAATCGCTGTAATTGCCGTAATTCTTCATTTTGAGTCACAATCGACTGCATATTGGGATCGGTTAGCCACTCCGAGGTCTTAACCTTACGCATCATATTGGCAACGTTATTATTTGATTCACTGCGTCCTTCAATCAGTAACAAGCTGCCCTTTTTCTCTAAGCTAGAAAGGTAGATTCCTGGGGGCACAATTCGCACTAACTCATCTAACACATGGGTCGGTAAATTACGGGATTGTTGTAAATTCAAAATAATTTCGGTGCGGCGTTCAATATCCTTCTTACGCTCGGTAATCTTCTTAATCTCAGAAATTTGTGTTTCTAGCAGGCTAATTTCCGATTGCAAATAGGCATTACGCGCTTTTTGCTCATCAGTCATCACGTCCAAAAGAGATACAGCCACATAAACCAAGATTGCCGACGCTAAAAATACCGCGGCTAAAATACCAATATAATCGCGCTTTTGTTTTTCTCTCGCCTCTTCTCGCCAAGGGAGTAGGTTTATGTTCGCCATTGACCGTAACTCCTCAATGCTAAGCCACATGCAACCATATATTTACTGATTGTAGGTTGCAGTACAGTTTTAACCGACTCATCAGCATGCAGGCACCCTTGAAAAGGATCGGCAATAATAGTGTGGACCCCCAATTCATTCGTCAGTAAATTGGCCATACCTTCTAATTTAGAGGTCCCACCACATAATACGAGGTAGTCAACTTTATCTTTTCCACTCGAAGTACAATAGATTTGCAGCGTACGTTTTATTTGTTGTAATAGCTGAGTTTGGAAAGGTGATAGGACTTCAAACATATAATTTCGTGGTAGGTCGCCTTCAATTTTTGCTTTTTCGGCTTGATCATAAGACATGCCATAGAAGGATAATATTGACTGAGTAAATTGCTCACCTCCGAAGGCTTGTTCACGAATAAAAGTCGTCTCTCCCGCTTCAACTACAGAAAAAGTCGTCATATTGGCGCCAATATCGACCATAGCAACGGCCTTATTTTTCGCTCCTTCGGGTAGCTGCGCCAGAATTAATTCAGCTGCGCGACCTAAAGCATAACCTTCTACATCAACCACTTTAGCCTCAAGTTCTACACTATCGAGCGCATCGACTCTGACATCAATATTGTCGGTGCGGCATGCGCTCAACAACACATCCACTTTGGTAGGATCTGTACTGTTTACACTGAGGGTTTCAAAATCTATGCTGACTTCATCGAGTGAATACGGAATAAGGTTATCGGCTTCGATTTCGATCTGTGCTTCCATTTCCTCCTCGCTCAGCGAGGCGTCCATGTAAATCACTTTAGTCATGACTGCAGAGCCTGAAACACAAACCGCAGCATATTTAACCGATTTAGGTAAATTACGTTTTATTTGCCTAAGGCATTCGACAACGGCATCAGCATCACGAATATCATGATCGTTAACGGCCCCCTTTTTAATAGGTACCGCCGCATGACTCACTATCTTGTATCCATCAGCAGTCTTACTCAACAAAATGGCCTTAACCTCATGGGAACCGATATCGATTCCGACCATCTGCGGAGCCTGACGCTTCCATAAATTTGAAAGCATATCCATTGTCACTTTTTTATTTATATTTCAGTAAAAGAGATTAGCACAAAATCAACTTGTTATACTTACTTGTATCGAATGTTTCGTCATTTTACAAATGCTATTTTAGGCTTCTCACGTTTTTACTTCACCAAGAGGTGTACGCCTTATATACTGTCGCACTTAACGGAACATTAGGATAAATTTTGGTGAAGTGGTTAAAACGTATTGTTATAGCACTATTCAGTCTAGCCCTTTTAGGCGTAGGCGCCATTGTGGCAGCATACTTTTATGTTTTGCCGGATTTGCCGGATGTTTCAACACTAAAAAATGTGCAACTTCAAACACCTTTACGCATTTACAGCAGTGACGGCAAACTTATTTCACAATTTGGTGAGAAGCGTCGCATTCCATTGAAGCTAGACGAAGTACCAAAACCCTTGCTTCAAGCATTTATTGCAACTGAAGATGCGCGTTTTTACGAACATGGTGGTATTGATCCTGTTGGCGTACTTCGCGCAGCATTAGTCATGCTAACCACAGGAGAAAAGAAGCAAGGTGCGAGTACCATTACCATGCAGGTCGCACGTAACTTCTTCTTAACCCGCGACAAAACGATTATTCGTAAAGTGAAGGAGATCTTTATTTCCTATCACATTGAAGAATTACTTACCAAAGATGAGATTTTAGAACTCTATGTGAACCGCATTTACTTAGGCCAACGCGCCTATGGTGTTGGTGCCGCTGCACAGGTTTATTTTGGTAAAGATGTTAAAGATCTTACACTCTCAGAAATGAGTATGATCGCCGGCTTACCCAAAGCGCCTTCAACACTCAACCCTGTGACCTCACCTTCTCGTGCTGTCGCTCGCCGTAATGTCGTTCTCATGCGGATGAATGAAGTAGGTTATATCAGCCAAGCTGAATACCAAGCCGCTTTACAAGAACCGCTGATTGCTAAATACCATGGCGCCGAAATTGATCTCTATGCCCCGTATATTTCTGAGATGGCACGGGATTATATGGTGCAAAAGTACGGTGAAGAAGAAGCCTATACCAATGGCTACAACGTCTACACGACCATTTCATCGGATATACAACTGAAAGCTCAGCAAGCGTTACGTAATAACGTTTATGCCTATGATGAGCGTCATGGCTACCGTGGTCCTGCCGCCGTACTGTGGACAGACGAAAAACCAGATCAAGCCCAAATCAAGGCTGTACTCGCCAAGGTAGCTTCAATTCAAGAACTGCAACCCGCAGCCGTCATCAGCGTGGCAGATCAACAAGCCAGCGTCATGACCGCCAAGGGCGAGACTAAAGTCATTACTTGGGATGGTTTGAAGTGGGCGCGTAAATTTATTACCGATAAGCGTCAAGGCAGTGTACCTAAGTCAGCTTCTGACATGCTCAAGGTTGGTGAGCGTATTTGGATCCGTGATAACGGCCAATATTTGCAGTTATCGCAAGTACCAGAAGTTGCCAGCGCGACTGTGTCACTCGACCCACAAAATGGTGCGATTCGTTCTTTAGTCGGTGGATATAGCTTTAGCCAAAGCCAGTACAACCGCGTCACTCAAGCGAAACGCCAATTAGGTTCGAACATCAAACCTTTCATTTATGCTGGCGCATTAGAGAAAGGCTTTACCTTAGCGACTCTCATCAACAATGCACCGATCAATAAACCCGATATCAGCCAAGGCACCGCATGGCGCCCTAAAAACTCGCCTGATATCTATGGCGGCCCAACCCGTTTACGTGTGGGCTTAGCGCAATCAATCAACGTGATGTCTGTGCGTGCAATGCGCCATGTTGGACTCGATGCCACCATTGCAGAATTGATTAAATTTGGTTTCGACCCTAATGACTTACCGCGTAACGAGTCGATTGCATTAGGTTCGTCTTCAGTAACGCCATTACAAGTGGTCACGGCATTTAACGTGTTTGCTAACGGCGGTTTCTTACTCGAACCTTTCTATATCGATCGCGTCGAAGATGCCTATGGTAATGTGATTGAAAAAGCGAATCCAACATTGGCCTGTAAGCCTAACCAAAGTCTTAGCCAACCAGTTACACCGAGCGATCCTATGGCGTACAGTGTTAGTGGAGACTCTAGTGCTCAACCGAGTGCACCTGTTGCCCAGTGTTTCGAGCAAACGGGTCGCTTTGCGCCACAGATCATTTCAGAGCAAACGGCATTCCTCATCACCGAAGCGTTAAAGAGCGTGATCTGGGGTGGCGGTGATTGGAGTCACGGTACTGGTTGGCAAGGTACGGCTTGGCGTGCTGCAAGATTAATTAAACGCCATGATATTGCGGGTAAAACAGGTACAACCAACGAATCTCGCGATACGTGGTTCAGTGGATTTAGCCCTGTGCTCACCAGTACGTTCTGGGTCGGTTTCGACGATCACGGTCGACAACTGGGTAGAACTGCATGGAATGCCAGCGCAGAGAAAGATCAGATCACCGGCGCCGAAGCTGGCGCGAAAACGGCAGGTCCTGGTTGGAACGAGTTTATGAACAGTGTCTTACAAGGCACACCTGAAACTACATCGATTCCACCAGAAGGCATTGTATCGGTACGGATCGATTTAGCAACGGGTAAACTCACGCGTAAAACCGACTATACCAGCGCGTTCGAATACTTCATTTCGGGCACTGAGCCGAAGGAATACATCAGCGAAACTCAGGATGAAAATAACATCTTCATCGATGCGCCAACTGACGACCTATTCCAATAAACGACTCATAGAAAGTCATTGCCCATACGGATAATGACCCAATAAAAAACGCGACTTAAAGTCGCGTTTTTTATTGGCTTGTTGATTTGAACAACTTGCCTTAGCGGGCTTTTTTAGCCGCGATCGCCTGCTGAATTTGCGGCAGAGCTGTCCCACCAAGCACATCGCGTTTCGCTAAACAGGCTTCAATGGTGAGGTTAGGATAAACGTCATCTTCAATGATGGCGGCAAAGGTTTTTAACTCGGCCAAGGAGAATTCCTCCAGCGGAATTTGCTTCGCTATCGCGGCAACCACCACTTCACCCACAACGTGGTGCGCCTCACGGAAAGGCATACCCTTAGAAACTAGATAATCAGCTAACTCAGTAGAGTTGGCATAACCTTGCTGCGCAGCTAACAGCGCATTAGGACGATTAACTTTCAGACCCGATAACACTAACGCCGCCATATCGAGGCAAATTGCCCAGCTATCAACTACGTCAAACAGGCCTTCTTTATCTTCCTGCATATCTTTGTTATACGCCAAAGGAAGCGCTTTCATGGTGGTGAGAATACCCACTAAACTGCCATAAACCCGACCCGTTTTACCACGGATAAGCTCTAATGCATCAGGATTTTTCTTCTGTGGCATCAGGGATGAACCCGAGGTCACTTCATCACTCAGAGAGATAAAGTTCGCTTCACCTGAGTTAAAGAAAATCAAATCTTCGGCCATACGGCTTAAATGCATCATGCTGATCGATGCTGTAGAACAAAGCTCTACCACGTGATCTCTATCTGACACACTATCTAAGCTATTGAGCGTCGGTGCGGCAAAATTTAGCGCGGCAGCCAGTGCATGTCGATCCATTTTATAGGCTGTGCCAGCAAGGGCACCCGAACCTAATGGACAGGTGTTAGCGCGGGTTAACGCATCGGCTAAACGGCTGATATCCCGCTCATACATTTCCACATACGCTAAACACCAGTGACCAAATGTCACAGGTTGGGCGCGCTGCAAGTGAGTGTAACCAGGCATTACCGCATCAAACTCACGTTCAGCCAACGCCAGCAATTCAGCATGTAAGCTTTGAAGGCGCGCGAGTAGTGCAGCCCCTTCGGATTGACACCAAAGCTTTAAATCGGTGGCGACTTGATCGTTACGGCTCCGGCCGGTGTGCAATTTCTTACCGAGATCGCCTACTTTGGCAATCAAGGCAGACTCGACGAAACTGTGAATATCTTCAGCGCCCGACGCGAGAATAATCGCTGGATCGCCATTCACTTCCACCAGCAAGTCATTGAGTGCTTTTTTTAAGTCGCTGCATTCAGTGGCTGTGATAATACCCACGCTAGCAATCGCATCAGCCCAAGCGATAGAGCCGACCACATCCTGTTCGAACAGGCGATAATCCACGGGTAGCGAATCGTTGAATAATTTGAATAGCGCGCTCGTTTCGCCCTGAAATCTTCCACCCCATAAAGCCATGCTAACTCCCCTTACTCACTGCTGATTTGAAATCGACTCATCTGAATCAAAAAACTGGATCAAAACCTAGAAACAAAAAAGGGCGCTAGGCGCCCTTTTAAACGACCTATTACTTAGACTTAACGTCATTAGCGTTGAGTGCGCGGATGCGGCTCGCTAATGAGTACAGGCGGATAAAGCCTTCTGCATGTTTTTGGTCGTACACTTGATCTTCACCAAAGGTGGCAAACGCTTCAGAGTACAAGCTGTTAGGTGAACGTTTCTTCACTGCCGTCGCTTGACCTTTGTAGAGTTTAACCACGACTTCACCGTTAACTGATTCTGCCAGTGACTCAGATGCTGCCAACAGTGACTTGCACAGTGGCGTGAACCAACGGCCGTCATACACTAAATGCGCCATTTGTGCGGCAACTTGCTCACGCCAGTTACGGCTAGTTTTGTCGAGTACAAGCTCTTCAATCGCACGCAGCGCAGCGAACATCACAGTGCCGCCGGGAGTTTCGTAACAGCCACGAGACTTCATGCCCACTAAACGATTTTCAGTGATGTCGATACGACCCACACCGTGTGGCGCAGCAATCGCGTTCAATGTCATCAGCGCAGCATAAGGCGTTAGGGCTTCACCATTCACTTTCGTGATACGGCCATGTTCTACTTCTAGCGACACATATTCAGGCTTGTTCGGTGCATCTTCAGGATCGGCTGTCAGAGTCCATACGCCTTTGCTTGGCTCATTCCATGGATCTTCTAACTCACCACCTTCATGGGAAATATGGAAAGCGTTGGCATCACGGCTATAGATTTTAGTCGCTGACGCTGATGTCTTAATGTCACGTTCGGCTAAATAGGCCAGTAGATCTTCACGGCTCTGCATAGTCCATTCACGCCATGGTGCAATCACTTTTAAATCAGGGGCTAATGCAGCGAAACAACCTTCGAAACGTACTTGATCGTTCCCTTTACCGGTACAACCGTGGCACAGAGCATCGGCGCCCACTTTACGGGCCACTTCAACCTGCGCTTTGGCAATGATAGGACGCGCCATCGACGTACCGAGTAAATAAGTGCCTTCGTAAATCGCACCGCTCGCAATCGTTGGGTAGATATATTCTTTAACGAATTCTTCTTTCAGGTCGACGATATGACACTCAGACGCACCCGAAGCTAAGGCTTTTTCAGTCAAGCCAACCAGCTCTTCTTCGCCTTGGCCGACATCGGCGCAGAATGCGATGATTTCACAGTTATCGTAGTTTTCTTTTAACCAAGGAATAATGGCCGAGGTATCTAGACCACCCGAATAGGCTAAAACCACTTTTTTCACGCCAGTATTTTTTATCTCGATAGACATCTTAAATTCCTATGACTCGTTTCTCTCAAGGAGAAAACAGGCTGCTAAACAGGGTTAATTTAACTAAATAAGGTTACCAGTACCGCATTTTGGGCATGCATCCGATTTTCGGCTTGTTGCAGAATTAAGGAGCCTGCACCGTCCATCACTTCATCTGTTACTTCTACACCACGGTGGGCGGGCAAACAATGCATAAAGAAGTTAGCGCCCGCTTTCGCCATCAAAGCTTTGTTGACTTGGTATGGTGCAAACTTCGCTTTGATATCCGCTAGCGGAGTGGGATCGCCCATTGAAATCCAAGTATCGGTATAAATAGCGTCGTGACCTTCAATCGCATCGATATCTGAAGTCAGTACCAGCTTACCGCCATATCGCTTAGCAAGCTCTTGCACTTCTGCCACTACGTAGCCATCAGGAAAGTGACCCGCTGGGCAGATCACTGTCATGGTAGCACCGAGAATAGCCGCACAGTACATCAGCGAGTTAGTGACATTATTACCATCACCAACATAAGCTAATTTGGCTTTGCTGACATCCTCAAACTGCTCGGCCAGTGTTAAAAAATCGGCTAATGCTTGGCAAGGATGATAAAGATCCGACAAAGCATTAATCACGGGCACTGTGCCACACTCGGCTAATTGCTCAATGGTGGTGTGCGAATAGGTTCTCGCCACAATCGCATCGGCCCAGCAAGACAGGTTAGCAGCAAAGTCAGCAACCGATTCCCGTTGACCTAGCGCACCATTTTGTTGGTCTAGGTATAAACAGTGGCCACCGAGCTTATTAATACCAATATCAAAGCTAACGCGTGTTCTGAGCGAGGGCTTTTCAAACAACATCACCACACTCTTGCCATCCAGCGCATGGCGGTACTCAGCCGGATTGGCTTTGATCGTTTTTGCCAAGGCAATCAGATCAAGTAACTGCTGCTGGGTTAACTCTTTTATCGATAGTAAATGCTTCATAACCTACTCCACTTATGGTTGGATTTGTGTTCCTACGGCTTCACCTTTTGCTAATGCGATTAATTGGCTTGCATCACGCCACGAGGCAACTTGAACCGCCTGCCCCATCCACTGTGCGACTTCGAGCGCAGCTTCAACTTTGACCTTCATTCCCTTTTCGATCACACCTTGTTTAACAAGGTCTGCTATCTGCTTGCCATTTAAACTGTGAATGAGCTGGCCTTTACCATCGAGCACACCAGACACATCCGACAGCAGCACTAACTTGCCGCCCACTAATTTGGCTAAGGCCGTCGCAGCTTGGTCAGCATTGACGTTAAGCATTTGGCCATCGTCCATCATGGCGATAGAGCTACAAATCGGCATCCAACCTTGGGCGAGGATAAACTTAAGATAAGCGCCATCTTTTGGTGTCACTTCGCCCACTAGGCCTAAACGTTCATCTTTAATCTTTGCCGATACAGTATTGCCATCGGCGAGACTCATGCCCACACTCACAATCCCAGCTTTAGTCGCTGCGCCTTGGAGGATCTTGTTCGAAGTGCCCGCAAGTGCGCCGGCAATAATCGGCATTTGCTCAGGCGGAGTCACCCGTAAACCTTCTAACTTGACGGTTTCCATACCGTTTGCCGCTAACTGTTCATCCACTAAACAGCCGCCGCCATGCACCATCAACACTTGCTGACCATTGGCTAACATAGCCGCAGCCGTATTCATTAACCGCGCCATCCCCATTTCACACTGCAGCAGCGCGCCACCAACTTTAAGAACTAATACTGAGTTGTTTGTAGACATCTTGACGACTCTCTTAAATAAGGATGAACAATTAAAGGTTAAAATGAATCTTTATGCATTGCAGCGCTTGGCTGGCAGCACCTTTCATCAAATTATCGATTGCACTGGCTACCACTAAGTAACCGCTATTCTCATCAAACTTCCAACCTAAGTGGCAGTTAGGTGTCAGCACCACATCGTCCACTTTCGGGAACTGATTGTGCTTCACAGTGACCAATGGCGCCTGGTCATATACGCTATAGGCCGCTGCCACATCGGCAGTCGTAGTGCCTGGTTTTAGCTGCACGGTAATAGTCGCTAAAATGCCACGCTTAAAGTTGCCAAGGTGCGGGGTAAATATCACTTCTTGACCAAGCTGAGTGGCGATCTCGGGTTGATGTCTGTGGCCTAATACGCCGTAAGGTGTCAGGCTTACTTCACAAAAACTGGTGTGTAACTGCGCCTTACGGCCCGCACCTGTTACGCCGCTCACAGCATTGATCACCGGATAAGCCGATGTCAGTAAACTCGCCAGCGGTTTTAACGCTGTAAGTGATGCGGTTGGATAACAACCTGGCACGGCGATCATCTTAGTCGCCGCGATTTCTTTAGCATTCCATTCGGCAAGTCCGTACACAGCTTTGGCTAAAACTTCAGGATATTCATGCTCAAAGCCATACCACTTAGGATATTGCGCCACATCGCTAAAACGATAAGCACCGCTTAAATCGAATACCGCTAACCCTTGGCTATAAAACCAAGCGGCTAAATGTAAGCTCACTGAATGCTCAGTCGCTAATACCACGGCATCAGCTTCGGCAACGATTTTTGCCTTAGCGTCATCGGACAATGGCGACAGCGTTAATGCGATATGGCTATAGCTAGGGTACAAATCCGCTAAAGGCTTACCTTTATCTAAACTGTTTTCAGAAACATACAAACCCTGAATCGTCAGATCTGCTTCTGCATGGATTAAAGCGGTCAGTTGTGCGCCTGTGTAACCACTGGCACCAATAATGGCGATATTTTTCATGTGTTGTTGTCTTATTAACCGAATCAAAGAAACTTAAAGAATAGATGAATAGCGTACACGCAACTGCGCATATCTATGATGACAAGATTATCGTCGCAGGAAATCGTAATTGGTTGTTATTTTATTCACTGTCAGGTTAATGCTCTGAATCATGATATTTACTCTACAGGTCACAGGGGGTGACTCATCTCAACTGCAGGCTAGACTACCACAAAGATCTACTTATGCAATATATGTGAATATATATTTTTAATTTATTTTTATATTTCTTACTGAAATACAGATCTCGCCCGTCTATCATCCGTTCAGCTAACTCGTTAATAACTCAGTTATCTAGGGTTAATTTGCGCAAAAACCAGTCCTTTTTATTAACAGCTAAGATACATGCCTGCAAAGCCGAAAATGATGCACTTCATATTCACTTACGCTAATCATCACAAAATATTGCGTAGCTTCGCATTTATATTGAATATTCCTCAACGATCATTGCGATTAGCTGCATATTAGATAAGCCAGTCGTATAAGTTATAAGTTCTTCTGTTGACCATTGCCCCAAGTGATAGGTATTGTGCTAACGGGCTAAATGCAATGCGGAATTTTCATGTTTTTCTATTCGGAGTAACTATGGTTGTAACCAAGGCAGACAATATGACCGATATGTATGCGTCATTAAGATCGAACGTGAGTATGTTAGGACAAATCCTCGGTGACACTATGCGCACCCACCTCGGGGACTCTTTTCTCGAGAAGGTTGAACAGATCCGTAAACTTGCTAAAGATTCACGCCGGGGCGATCAAGCCGCTAGAGAGCAAATGCTCGAGTTACTTACCGCCCTGCCAGACGAAGAATTAGTTCCGTTTGCAAAGGCATTTAACCAGTTCCTCAACTTAGCTAATTTATCTGAACAGTTTCATACCATTAGCCGCAATTGTGACGAACTCGTCTGCGTACCAGATCCCGTGGAACAGCTGCTAGGCCGCATGTTAAATGGCCGTGTAGACCAAACGAAAATGCTCGACTGCCTTAAGACACTGGATATCGATCTAGTGCTGACAGCGCATCCCACTGAAATTTCACGTCGCACCCTGATCCAAAAGTATGCCGCCATTGTCGACTGCTTAACTGAGCAAGAAAACGATCAATTATCGGATAGAGAACGTCAGCAAATCAGTCTGCGCCTGCGCCAATTGATCGCACAAATTTGGCACACCAATGAAATCCGCCGTGAGCGCCCAACACCTGTTGATGAAGCCCGCTGGGGATTATCGACCATTGAAGAGTCACTTTGGCATGCGGTGCCGGACTTCTTAAGACAGCTTAACGACCAAGTGCAACAACGCACGGGTCAGCAATTACCGATTGATATCGCGCCAGTGCGTTTTTCAAGCTGGATGGGCGGCGATCGCGACGGCAACCCCTTTGTTACCGCGAAAGTCACCCAAGAGGTGCTCGATCGCAACCGCCATGCCGCCGCCAGATTATTCTTAAAAGACATAGTCCTACTGGTTGGCGAGCTGTCGATGGAAGAAGCCAATGATGAGTTAAAGGCTTACACCAACAACAGCTGCGAGCCATACCGCCATGTGCTGCGCTCACTTCGCCAAAGACTGCGCGATACCATAGATTATTTAAATGCGCGCATCGAAGGCCACAATCCTGAAGTCGATAAGTCGAGCCTGATTTGGCAAGAGAGCGATCTCAAAACGCCGTTAGAAATGCTCTATAAGAGTTTAACCGACTGCGGTATGCGCTTAATCGCCAACGGATTATTGCTCGATATTCTCCGTCGTCTCGCCTGTTTTGGCATTCACATGCTCAGACTCGATATTCGCCAAGATGCCAGCCGTCACAGCGATGTGCTCGCCGAATTAACTCGTTATCTCGGCATGGGGGATTTTAACCATTGGGATGAAACCGAGAAACAAGCCTTCCTATTACGCGAACTCAGTAACCGTCGGCCACTAATCCCAAGCAACTGGCAGCCGTCAGCCGATGTGGCCGAAGTGCTTAATACCTGTCGTTTAATTGCTAAACATCCAGCTAAAGCGCTTGGATCCTATGTGATTTCGATGGCAGGTAAACCATCGGATGTCTTAACGGTTTTACTGTTACTCAAAGAAACGGGCTGTTCGCATCCAATGCGCGTGGTACCACTGTTTGAAACCTTAAGCGACTTAAACAACGCCGCGGCCTGTATTACCGATTTGCTCGATATCGACTGGTATCGTGGCTATACCAAAGGCATGCAAGAGGTCATGATTGGCTACTCTGACTCAGCTAAAGATGCCGGTGTTATGGCGGCGGCTTGGGCTCAGTATCACGCTCAAGAGCAGTTAGTGGCTGTCTGTAAACAAGCGGGCGTCAAGCTCACACTATTCCATGGCCGTGGCGGCAGCATTGGTCGCGGCGGCGGTCCTGCACACAAAGCGATTCTATCCCAACCTCCGGGTTCGGTAGATGGCCGTATTCGTGTGACAGAACAGGGCGAAATGATCCGCTTCAAGTTTGGCTTGCCAAAACTCGCGGTTCAAAGCTTGGCCTTGTATACCTCTGCCGTATTGGAAGCAACCCTGCTACCACCGCCAGAGCCTAAACAAGAATGGCGCGATTGCATGCAACGTATCGCTGAAGAATCCGTGGGTGCTTACCGTGGCATAGTGCGTGATGAACCTGATTTTGTGGCTTATTTCCGCGCGGCAACGCCAGAGGTGGAATTAGGAAAACTGCCACTCGGCAGCCGCCCAGCCAAACGTCGTGTCGATGGTGGGATTGAAAGCCTACGGGCAATTCCGTGGATCTTTGCTTGGTCTCAAAACCGTTTGATGTTACCGGCATGGCTCGGCGCCGGCGAAGCACTTCAGGCCGCCAGTGAACGCGGTGAAATGGGCTTACTGCAAGACATGGAACGGGAATGGCCCTTCTTTAGCACACGCATTTCAATGCTAGAAATGGTCTACGCCAAAGCAGAACCTAATTTGGCCCGTTACTACGAAACCTGCTTAGTACCGAAAGACTTGCATCACTTAGGTGAAACCTTGCGCCAACGCTTAGATCTGGGCATTAAAGTCGTGCTTGAACTGACAAAATCAGATAGCTTAATGGCGCATACGCCGTGGAATCGCGAGTCAGTAAAACTGCGAAATCCGTATATCGACCCATTAAACTTCTTACAAACCGAGCTATTAGCGCGGACACGTAAGGAAACAACCGAAACTCCCGCGTCTGAACATGTGCAGCTAGCGCTAATGCTGACTATTGCAGGTGTGGCAGCGGGAATGAGAAACACTGGTTAATGAAAAAACTTTCCCGCACGATTTGCTTAGGGATCACTGTACTGCTTGGCGGCTGCGTCTCGCAGTACAGTATCAGCGAGCACGAAATGGAGCAGTACCTCAGTAAAGAGATCCATTTTGAGATAAAACAAGGCAATCAATTAGTTGGCGCAGAAGTGCGCATTAACGACATCAATGTCAGACTAGGTGCAAAACCTGACACTATGAGCGTAAGTGCCGCAACGCAAGTATCAATTAAGAATCCAATCTTTCCATTGAGTGCCAAACTCACTACGACTTTCGAAGCCAAGCCTTGGTATGACAGCGCAACGCACAGTGTCTATCTGCGCCAGCTCGAATTAGTCAAAGTGGAGTCAACACCAAAAGATATTGAAAAAGCCATCAGCAGTGCCACGCCGCAGGTAATGGGCTATCTAAGACAATTCTTAGAAAACCAGCCTGTATATGTGCTGGATACTAAGGACAGTAACCAAGCACTGATGGCAAAAATGACCGAAAGCATTCAAGTTGCCCCTGGCAAATTAGTGCTTAAGTTCACTAAATAACTGATTTTTCGGGATCACACTCCATAAAAAATGCTCCCTCGGGAGCATTTTTGTTAATACGTTTAAACAGCCGTAAACCAATAAATCTTCAAGCTTGTATAATCTTCAAGCTTGTATAAAAAGTTACTTACTGAATCGAGCAATCGACTGATAATCGACGATCACAGCTTCAGCTAAAAGCTCACGTCTTAGCATATCGTAAGCTACAGCAGCACTTAAACTGCGTACCAGATCCCGTGAACGTCTCGGTAGTTTAATCATCTGACTATAAACACCGCCGCGAGTTGCTAAGGCAATCGCTACAGTGCCCACAGGCTTCTCGTCTGTGCCACCATCGGGTCCCGCAATACCACTGGTTGCTAGCGCATAGTCACTGTCCAATATTTGTCTTGCCCCCTTTGCCATTTCTTCCACAGTCGCAATGGAGACAGCGCCATGATCATCTAAGGTTGAAGGATTGACGCCTAACACGCGCACTTTAGATTCATTACTGTAAGTCACTAATCCGTGCTGTAAGTAAGATGAACTACCAGGGAAATCAACTAACTGACTGGTGATCATGCCGCCAGTGCAGGATTCAGCAACGCTTAAGGTCAAGCCGGAGTTGAGTAACTTATAATGAATTTCTTCGGCAAGAGTGGCTTTATCTTCCGCGACTACCGCAGTGCCCAGCACCATTTTGATGTGTCCAGCGACCCGAGGTAATACCGCTATCGCCTTCTCGCCACGGGCAAAAATCTTAATCTCAATATGCGGCATAGAAGAACGGTAACCAATAGTAATACCTTCTGGCAGCTCTAGTGGCTCTAACTTATCTGCCAACGCCGACTCGCCTTGGCCTATCGTTAATAATTTTTTTAAGGCGACCTTGGAATCAAGATTAAACTCATCGCGGATAAAAGGCACAAACTGCTTTGTAACCATATGCTTAAGCTCAAAAGGCACACCCGGTGTAAAGAATAACCACGCGCGGTTAAGCTTAACTCTAAAGCCACAGGCGGTTCCCACAGGGTTATCAACCATCACAGCTGAGGCTGGCAGCATAGCTTGCTTGAGATTACTTAAAGGCATTTCACGGTTATTACGGGTAAACCACTCCTCTAAACGCTCACGCCATTCCACATTCTCGACCAAAGGTTCCCCCTTTGCCTTCGCCATAGCTAAAGCAGACATATCATCACTTGTCGGTCCGAGACCACCATTAACCAAAATAACATCAGCGTGTAAGCTGCGCTCTTGGAAAACTGCAATCAAATCCTCGAGGCGATCGCCGACAGTCACTCGACGCTGGATCTCGACACCATGCTCCATCATAGTACTGGCAAACCAAGCGGCATTGGTATCTACAATCTGCCCCGCCAACACCTCTTCCCCAGTACAAATCATCTCTAACTTCATCTCAGATCCTTATCTACCCCAACAAATTAAAACATAAGGTAAGTAACCGCTTAACTAATAGCAATAGCTAGACGCGATCTAGAACTCAGATCGCTGTAGCGATATCGAAGCATTGTCAGAATAACTGCTGAAATAAAAGCCAAGCGGCACGAATTATCAATATCGTGGAGCGTGAAAGAAGGTAATTGTAGAGAGAAAATTGAAGAGAAACTAATAAATTGAGGACAAACTAGGCTGAAATTGACAAATTCCAGACGCAAAAAAGCCAGCTTATTCAGCTGGCTTCGTTACATCTCAATGAGATAATTAGGCGCTTGGCGATGACCTACTCTCACATGGGGAGACCCCACACTACCATCGGCGCGTTTGCGTTTCACTTCTGAGTTCGGGATGGGATCAGGTGGTTCCACAAGGCTATTGTCACCAAGCAAATTCTGTTTATTACCGTGTCCATCGCTGGACCACGTTAATAATAATTCGGAAAGCTGATTTGCTTTGTTTGAGTTCGCACTT